>JAEZAI010000334.1 GCA_023427825.1 Actinomycetes bacterium | reverse complement strand
CCCCAGGAGCGGTGCACGACCGGCTCGCCCGGCGGGAACTCCTCGGTGGCCGCCTCACCGACCGCCGCGACGTCGACCCGACCACCGCGGCAGTTGTCGCAGCCGTCGCCGCACGCGTCGGCCTGCTCGCCGAAGTAGCCGAGCAGCATCCGCCGGCGGCAGTCGGCGGTCTCGGCCAGCTCGCGGACGAGTACGCCGCGCGTCTCGCGCCACGCCGCCCGCGCGTGCTCGTCCGCCGCGACGGCCGCGGCGGCGTCGTCGAGACGACGCACCACGACGTGTGCCCCACCCACCAGATCGATCGCTCCCACGTCCCGGAGTCGGGTCACCGCCTTGGTCACCGTCCGGCGGTGGAACCCGAGCTCCGCTGCCAGGTCGGCGACCGTCGCCTCCGGCGCGGCTTCCAAGGCCTCCAGCACGGACTCGAGCGTGCGGGCGCTGACCCCACCGCGAGCCTGCAGGCCCGTGCGTCGGGCGAGGTCCTCGGGGCGGAACAGCATCACCGCCGTGGCCGGCTCACCGTCACGGCCGGCCCGACCGATCTCCTGGTAGTAGGAGTCGAGGGACTCGGGGGCGTCCCAGTGCAGCACGCCCCGCACGTCGGGAACGTCCACGCCCATTCCGAACGCGCTCGTGGCCACGACCACGTCCAGGTCCCCCGACGAGAATCCGTCCTGCACGTCGCGGCGGACGCCGGCCGGGCGGGCGGCGTGGTAGGCGGCGGCTCGGCGGCCGTGCTCGACCAGGCGGTCCGCGAGCTCCTCGGCGCTGCGGCGGGTGGTGGCGTAGACGATCCAGCGCTCGCCGGGCGGGACCGCGTCCAGCAGCTCGTCGAACTTGTCACGCTCCGACGCGACACGGCGCACGTCGAGGAACAGGTTCGGACGGTCGAGCCCGGTCACCACCACCAACGGGTCGGTGAGGCCGAGCCGCTCGGCGATGTGAAGGCGCACGGGCGGCGACGCCGTCGCCGTCAGCGCGATCGTCGGCGGGCGCCCGAGCTGGTCCAGCACGTCGGAGAGGAGGAGGTAGTCGGGTCGGAAGTCGTGTCCCCAGGCCGAGACGCAGTGGGCCTCGTCCACGACGACGAGCGACGGACGACCCCGCTGCACCGCGGCGAGCGTCTCCGGCACCGCCAACTGCTCCGGTGCGACGAAGAGGAACTCCAGGTCGCCGGACACGAAGGCCTCGAGCACGGCGTCGCGGTCGGTCGTGCCGGCGTTCAGCGCCGCGGCGGCGCCGGCGTTCAGCTCCCGGAGGCCTTCGATCTGGTCGTGCTGCAGCGCCACGAGCGGTGACACCACGAGCGTGGGACCGTCGATCAACGCCCCGGCGACCTGGTAGATCGCCGACTTGCCCGACCCGGTCGGCATGATCGCCAGCACGTCGCGACCCTCGACCGCCGCCTCGATCGCCGGTCGCTGGCCCTCGCGCAGCCGTCGCACGCCGAGCGCGCGGCGGGCGGCCACCTCCGGATCGGACGGTCCCTGGCTGGACATCGGGCAGCTCCTCGCGTGCTGTCGGGGGCGACGGTCGCCCGCCTCTACCCGTTCGCCGACCGGCCACCACCGCCGTGTCCGTCACACGCGGACGGGCCCGCCCGCCCTCACGCCCGTTCTGTGATGCTTTTCCGGGGGAAATGCCCCGGAAAAGCATCACAGAAGCTGGTGGCGGTCAGTCCCGGGGCACCCAGACCTCGGCCGGCCCGGTCCGGAAGCCGGTGAGCGACTCGGACACGCGGCCGCCCGGGAGCAGATCCCGCTCGTAGCGGTAGTGGTCCTCGAACGAATCGGGCAGGTACGACATCCAGCGCTGGGAGTCCACGACCACCGCTGCGAACCGGTGCTCCCGGACGGCCCGGTCGAGCTCGGCGGACAACCGGCGACCCTCGGGCCGGGGGCCTCTCAGCACGTCGGCGAGCGCTGCGCTCTGGGCGGTGGGCTGCGAGCCCGACAGCGTCAGCAGCCAGGGGTGTGCGGGCAGGTACACCGCCTGCGGCAGGCTGCGGAGCGCCTCGACCTCCGCCAGGGCCGTCCGCTCGTCGCGGTCCGCTGGCACGTGGTCCTGCGGGTTCCAACGGAGCACCCAGAACTGGGCCAGGAGCAGCGCCAGGCACGCGACGGCCACCGGTCGGGACGGGACATGTCGGGCGGTGGCAGCGGCCAGGCCGCCGAGCACGGCCATGGCTGCCACGGCGGGCATGAGCACGTTGTCCCACCCGCCGCTGTGGATGCGACCGGCCCACCCGCACAGCACCATCGAGGCGACGAACGCCGCGACGTACCGGAGATCCACACCGTCACCGGTGCCGGCGGCGCCCGCACCGGCGCTCCCACCGGCGCCGTGCCGGCGGGCGGCGACCATGCCGAGCGCACCCGCAACGAGCAGCCAGGTGTACGGCCGCAGGTCGTCGGTGAAGAAGCCCAGCATCGAGGCCGGTACCAGCTCGTGGGACCGGGGCACCTCCACCACGTAGAACCAGAACCAGCCGTCCGACGACACCTGCAGCGCCACGAACGCGGCCACCAGCAGGCCGACGAACGTGGCACCCGCCAACGTCCCCCGCCGGCGGTCACGGGACGCCAGCCACACGAGCACGGCGACGGCCGGCAGCGCGGCGTCCTGCTTGGCGAGCACGGCCAGGACCAGCAGCAGGCCGCCCCAGACGGCGTCGCGGTCGGTGGACGCGGTGCGGATCCGCAGCGCCCCGGCCAGCGTCAACGCCAGCATCAACGAGTCCACCCGGGCCACGTCGAACCAGGCGCCGCAGACCACGAACGACGCGGCCAGGATGCCCGCGCCGACGAACCCGGCCCAGCGATCCGCGGTCTCGGCCACCACCAGGCGTGCGGTCGCCCAGAACGCCACGAGCGACGACACCAGCGACACGGCGCGGAGCGGCTCGGGCCCGACGCCGACGAACCAGCTGACCGCCGCGCCCAGCCACGTGAAGAGGGGCGTGTAGAGGTACGGGACCGAGTCCAGATGGGGCTCGTGGTACAGCTGCTCGCCGTCGAGCACCCGCCTCACCTGGTCCACCATCCCGCCCTCGATCCACTCGAGCTCCACGGGCGAGCGGAGTCGGATCAACGCCACGACCACGTACGCCGCGATCGCGACCCCGGCCACGACGGCGAGCACCCGGCGCAGGGCGGTCACGGGGCGCTCCGAGGCGACCGGGGCTGCCGGGGCGACGTCCGGCTGCGGGGCGGCGTCCGCCCGGAGCCGCTCGGGCGCGACGGTCACGGCGCCACCGCCGTGGTCGTGAACGTGACCCACGTGAGGGCGACCATCAGGACCGCGCCGGTCACCACGATGCAGCGGTGCAC
>JAEZAI010000247.1 GCA_023427825.1 Actinomycetes bacterium | reverse complement strand
CCCGGGGGGGATAGGCAGCGGGGGGGGGCGGCGCTCCCCCCCCCAAACCGCTTCATTTTTCGGCCAGGTGCGACGGCTCCGAGCCCGTCTGGGACGGCCGGAAGCCCGTTCCGTGATCGCACGGGCTCGTGTTCAGGTCCGATCCGGACCGACGCCGCGCCGCCATGGACTACAACCTGCGACCATGAACGACCGGTTGGACATGACGGGACGGACGGTGCTGGTCACCGGCGGCACCAAGGGCGTGGGACGGGGCATCGCCGAGACCTTCCTCGCCCACGGAGCGGACGTGATGGTCTGCGGCCGGAACGAGCCGGACCAGCTGCCGTCCACCGATGGGGGCACCGCGTCGTTCTTCGCGGCGGACGTGCGGGACGTGGAGCAGATCGCCGCGCTCATCGCCGCCACCCGAGCGACCTTCGGCTCGCTCGACGTCCTCGTCAACAACGCCGGTGGCACCCCGCCGGCCTTCGTCGCCGGGACCTCGCCGCGCTTCCTCACCTCGATCATCACCCTGAACCTGGTCGCCCCGCTCCTGGTCGCGCAGCAGGCCAACGACGCCATGCAGGGCCAGGAGCAGGGCGGCTCGATCATCAACATCGGCTCGGTCAACGGCTTGAGCCCGGCGCCGGGCGTGGCTGCGTACGGCGCGGCGAAGGCAGGGCTGACCAGCCTCACCCAGTCGCTCGCGGTCGAGTTCGCCCCGAAGGTCCGGGTCAACCAGGTCACCGCCGGGATCATCGGCACGCCGGAGATCTTCCACCAGCACTACGGCGACGACGCCGAGCGCATCGCGGAGCTCGAGAGCGGCATCCCGATGGGCCGGATGAGCACCCCCGAGGACGTCGGCGACGCGTGCCTCTTCTTGGCGTCCCCGCTGGCGTCGAACGTCGCCGGCGCCAACCTGGTCGTGCACGGCGGCGGCGATCCCGTCGGGGCGCTCCCCGACCGCCCGGACTCGTGACCTGCGCGCCGCCGGGACGGACCCCTCGACCGCGGCGGCCGTCGTCATCCTCGTCCCCCGCCGGAACGCCATGCACGCCGACGGGGTGGGCGAGTCGCGGGTCGAGGGTGCTCGGAGAACGCCTCGGCCCGGCTGCGACGCCCTCAGTCCGTCGCGCGCTCCGGCAGCTTGGTGCCGGTCGGGGGCTGGTTCCACTCGATCCAGGCGCCGCCCTGACGACCGTCGGACGAGGTGACCCGTGCCATGGCGCGGGGGAAGCGGGCGGCGCGGCCGTCGGGGTGGACGAGCAGGACCGGCGAGAACGCCACCGGCTCGAACTCCAGGTCCAGGTTCACGATCTTCGTGCCGGTCCGGGTGGGCAGACGCTCGCGGCCCTCGGTCACGTCGAGCACCACCGTGTCGCCCTCGACGAACTCCGACGAGCCCGGGTCCAGGCGGTAGGCCACGCCCCAGTCGATGTCGGGCATGAAGCCGCCGGCGGAGTGCCACCGAGTGCCGTCCTCCAGTCGGCCGGCGGTCCACGACCACTGGTTGGTCCACCAGTCGCGCGCCGCGCCCCACGAGTGGTCGCGCTGACCCCACCCGTCGACGTCGATCCGCTGGTCGCCGATGAGCACGAAGCCCTCCACCCGGCACGGGATCTCGTACCGGGGCGTCACCGGCGGCCACAGGTAGGCGGCCCGGTCGGTGTGGAAGTCCAGCTCGAAGCCGAACGGCACCCGCGTGCCCCTGGGATCGGCGTGGTACACCTCGGCCGGGTCGTCGAGCTGCAGGCCGAACGCCTCCAGGTTGATCGACATGTGCTCGTTCGGCGTCTCGACCACGTGGTCGGCCCACAGACCCTCGGAGCGGACCTCGAGCGACGACGACGACGCCGGCATGGGGATGTCGTGCTCGATCACGGTGACCAGCGGCCGGTCGAGCCCCACCAGGCACGCCCAGTACCAGACCTTCCCGAGGTTCGGGTAGAAGCCGATGCGCACGTAGCCACCGACCGACAGGTCCTCCGCGAACCAGTCCAGGTAGTACGACTCGTTCCACAGCTCGCTGTCGTCGGGGGTGTGGCGGGCCTCGTCCTGCGGGTTGGGTGCGGTCATGACGGGAGTCTGTCAGCCGCGTCCGGGACGTGTGGTCCGGTCTGCAGTCGAGCGAGCGAGCTCGGAGTTCGGCAGCGCGAGCCCGTGCGTCGTCTTCTCCCAGTGCGACGGATCGGTGACGAGCTGGATCGCGGCCCGCACTCCCGCGATCGACATCAGCACCCAGTAGAGGGGCGAGAGGAGCACCGCGACGAGCAGGTCCGGCCGCCTCGCCTCGCGCACCGTGAGGACCGAGAGGTACACGACCGACAGGTTGCCGAGGATCCACGCCAGCAGCGCCACGTGGTAGGTGAGGCCGGGGAACATCGCCTGCACGAACGCCGCTCTGGTCGTCATCCACACGACGGCGAGCCCCCAGAACCACAGGTTCATCACGGCCAGGATGGGCGTGCAGCCCACGAAGAGCACGAGGTGGGCGGTGCGGCGCCAGCCCAGGTCCGCCACCAGCGCCCGGGGCCGGCGGAACTGCACCAGGAACGTCTGCAGGTAGCCCTTGTACCAACGGCTGCGCTGCTTGACCCAGTTGATGACGTCGGTGTTCGGCTCCTCCATCGTCGTGGAGTCGACGAGCCCGATGCTCCACCCCCGACGCTGGAGCCGAACGCCCAGGTCGCAGTCCTCGGTGACGTTGTGGGCGTCCCACCCGCCCACCTCCCGGAGCGCTGCCGCTCGGAAGTGGTTCGACGTGCCGCCGAGAGGGATGCACGCGTCGCGCAGGATCAGTCCGGGCAGGTAGAGGTGGAACCACGTGAGGTACTCGGCGGTGAACCATCGCGTGAGCAGGTTGCGCCGGCCGCCGTAGAAGGACAGCCGGGCCTGGAAGCAAGCCCGACCGGCGGGCGACCGTCGGAACGCGACGACCACACGTCGGAGCTGCAACGGCTCGGGATGGTCCTCTGCGTCGTAGATCGTGACGAGCTCGCCCCGGGCGAACTGCAGCCCGTAGTCGAGCGCCCGGGGCTTGGTGCGCGGCTCGCCGGGCGGCACGACGAGCACGTCGACGGGCAGGTCGGTCTCGATGGCCAGGGCTGCACGGATCGTCGGCCGGTCGCCGGTCTCGAGCAGCAGCTTCACGTCGAGCTTGTCCGCCGGGTACTCCAGCCGTTCCAGGGACCGGATCAGATCCGGGAGGACCTCGGGCTCGCCGTACGCCGGCACGAGCACGGTGTACACCGGCAGCTCGTCGTCCGGCAGCGCCCGCGCCGCGGCGTCGGTCACCCTGACCGACGGATCGTCCTCGAGCGAGGCCCGCACCAGCGAGACGCGATGCAGGACGGTCGCCAGGTAGAGGCCGGTCGACACGACCATCAGCGCGACGCCGACCGCCGACGGCCACCGCCAGAGGCCCACCCCGACGACGATGCCGATGCCCACGAGCGCGCGCCGTTGGGCCGATGTCGTGCCCGTCGCCGCCGTCGCGCCGGGGTTGGCCGCCTCGACGTCGCGGAGCGCCTGCGACATCCGCTCGTCGGCCAGCGCAGGTGCCACCTCGTGGATCCTCATCCGCCTGCCTCCCCGGCCCCGTTGGTGCCGACCTGCTCGGCGAGCCGCTCGGACCGCTCCACCGACGACGTCACGACGTTGCGGGCGAACGTCACGAGGAAGCTGCGCGACTGCGCCTGCCGGGCCGACGGGGATCCGTCGGGCGTGGCGGCGCGCACCAACTCGTCTGCCCGCAGCCCGAACCCGCCGGCCTCCTCCGGTGTGACCTCGGGGGCCTCGATCCGGGGGTCATCGACGTCGTTGAGCAGGAGCACCACGCGCTCGTACGAGGTCCGATGCCCGTTGCGCACCGCCCAGACCCAGTACACGGTCGTCCACCTCAGGCCGCTGTCGGGCTGACGCCAGTTCAGGACCGTGCCGACGACGCCGTGGCCCAGGTCGACCCGCCGGACGCCGCCCATGTCGAAGCCGTGGAACCGGTAGCACGCCTCCAGCCCGAAGTCGCTGAACGACTGCAGGTTCGAGGTCGTCACCACGTCCGCGAGCACGGGGACGTCGCTGCGCAGCCCCTCGGGTCCCGGACCCACGTACGAGTAGCGGATCCAGGACGAGTCCTCGCCGAAGAACCTGCGGCCGGCGTCGATGGAGTCGAGCGGCTCTGCGTAGAACCCGTCGGGCTGGGTCCCGACCTGGGCGAAGGTCCCGAGCCGGGGCGCGCCCACCGAGGACGAGATCGGGTCGTAGCGGGTCAACCCGTGGTCGAACACCCCGCCGAGGAGCGCGACCACCATGAGCACCGGGAGCGCCGCTCCCAGCCGTGGCACCGCCGATCGCACGGCCTCGGCCCTCGACGGCCCCGCCCGGTGGAAGGGCCGGAGTCCGAAGCGACCCGACACGACGACCATCGTGAACACGCCCACGTTGAACGTCACCAGACCGACGTAGGGGTGCAGCACGTCGATCGCGGCCCGCTCGCCGAACAGGCGCCCCACGGCCAGGATCGACATGATCCGGGCCACGTTGAGCAGCACGACGACGGCAGCCCCGACCCCGAGCCAGGCGGCCTTGCGGACCCACGTCCCGCGCATCGTGATGGCGATGGCACCGGCGACCAGGAGGAACCCGACGAGCCCGTTGGCCCCGGAGCAGGCCGAGGCGATCTGCACCCGGAAGCCGATCCCGTCGTGGGGCACGAGGAACGAGATGCCGTCACCTCCGACCCGCTCCGCGACCGGGACCACGCGGACCGCGACCCCCACGGCGGACGCCGCCAGGTCGCCCATCGGTTCGAGCGCCGCGATGGCCACCCGTTGCGCCGGCAGCGGCCACGCCAGGAAGAGGAACAGGATCGCGGCCCGGACCCGCCACAGCATGCGGACCCCGAACAGGAGCGCCACCACGCCGGCCGCGAACAGCGGCATCGTCAGCAGGTCCACCCGGTACAGCCAGTACATCGTGGACATCTGCGCCGGCAGCAGCAGGAGCGCGACCAGCGCGGCGGCGATGAGAGGGACGGCCACGATGCGGTCGACCATCCGGTCGTGGATGTCGGGTTCGTCCTTCTCGGGTCGAGCCAGGACGCACCCCAGCACGAACGCGATCACCGGCACCAGACCCAGGAACGCCAGCGGGGTGTCGACCGTGATGCCCCGGAGCAGGCTCCACAGCGACGTCTGGTAGCAGACGACGACCAGGCCCGCCGCGAGCGCCGTCCTGAGGAGCACGAAGCTCAGCGATGACGATGACGTGGTCCCGGCCGCGGGCGCCATCCCGGGGCCCGGCGGCGGAAGCGGCAGGTCGACCGTGCTCAACCGACGACCGGTCCCTCACGACGGCGGCGGCGCGCCAGGACGCCGAGTGCGAGCGCCGCGAAGCACACCGAGGTGATCGGCAGCAGTGCGCCGATCACCGCCTCGTCCACCGCGGGCGGGGGCTGGGCGATGGTGGTCGTCGTCGCACCGGGGACCGTGGTCGGGGCGCCCGGCACCGTCGTCGTCGCACCCGCGACCGTGGTAGCGGTCCCCGACGGCGGCACGGTGGACTCCCCCGTCGCGTCGACGCCGAGCACGGCCTGCGCCTCGGGCGAGTAGGACGGCGAGTAGCCGTCGGTCCAGTCGGTGCCGCTCACGCCGGAGCCGCCCGAGGAGCGGCCGGACCCAGAGGTGCCGCCGTCGACCGGGGCTCCCGACGCGTCGGCGCCGATCCCCTGCTGCGACGCGGCGGCGACCGAGGGGTCGGGTCCACCGGAACCATCGGCGGTCGGGGCCGTCGAGCGCGCTGCGGACGGCTCGGTCGGCGTGCCGTTCCCGGCGCGGGTGGCGACCAGCACCAGGACGATCGCCAGGACGGGGGCCGCCACCAGGAGCAGGACCTTGCGATCCGCCGGGAGGATCCTTCGCAGGCCGGTCATCGTCGGAAGCCCTCCTCGGGGGTCGGTCGGGTGCGGGGAGCCGGGTCGGTGACGCGGAAGAGGCGGAACGCCGCCTCGTCGCCGGCGGATCCCCACGTGCGGACCACCGTGAATCGATCCGGGTCGGGCCCGTCGTCGGTCGCCAGGTCGGGGTGCAGCGACACGACGGCGTCACCGGCGGAGGCCGGCACGCGGATGAGCACGTAACGGATCCCGAAGGTCGCGGGATCGCTCACCACCGCCTCGAAGTCGCGGTCCGACGGGACCACGTAGAGCTCGGGTCGGGCCGCCGCCGCGACGACCCCGAAGGTCGACGACACGTCGGTGAGCACCGCGCCCGGTGCGGCATCGGGCAGCGCGTCGACGGCCCGCGCCACGTCGTCGGCCCGACGCTGCGCGGTGCGGTCGGGGCCGCGCTGCGCGCTGTCGTCGGGTCCCCGATCGTCGCCGACCAGCGCGGCGCGCACGGCGTCGACGGCGGCCCGGTCCTCCGTGGCCCCGTGGGTGCCCTCGAGGACGGCCTGCCACGACTGCACCACGCCAGGGACGAGCGCAGCCACGACGGCGAGCTGCAGCGCGACCCGACCGCTCCGACGCGGCACGTGACCGCAGATCACCAGCGCGACCAGCGCCGAGAGGACGACGGCGCCGACCACGTAGCGGAACCACGGGAACGTCGTGCCGCCGGCCGAGAGGAGGACCTGGGCGGCCACCGGTGCACCGAGCGCTGCGACGGCGGCGGTGGTCCGGGTGGCGGCGCGGTCACCGATCCACGCCGCCACCCCGAGGAGCGGTACGAGGAGCGGCGCGACCGCGAGCAGCTGACGGATCGTGAACCAGGTGCGCCCGACCGGCGAGAGGTCGCCGACGATGCCGCCGACCGAGTCCCCCGCGGCGGCGACGAGGGCCGAGTTCCCGTAGTCGGAGCTGAACTGTGCGAACGGCTCCCCGACCACGGCCCATGAGGCGAGCGCCCAACAGCCGAACGCGGCGAGCGCCGGCAGGACGACCACGGCGACGTCGAGCAGGGCGCGACCCCTTCGCTCGTCCCACTCCGCGAGCGGGTCGCGCGAGGCGCCGGCGTGGCGCACCCGGGCGCTACGGCGCAGCGACGCGACTCCCACCACGACGGCGACGGCGATGACGGCGGCGACGGTCTCGTACCGCGTGAGGTAGGCCATCGCCAGCGCCAGGCCGCACAGCGTGAGCGGCACCAGGCCGTCGTCGTCGAGCCACCGGGCCAGCTGTCGGGCGGCGACCACGAGGAAGAACAGCCAGCACGCCTCGCTCATGCCGTTGGCCCCGTAGAGCAGCACCAGCGGGCTGGTGGCGGTCACGAGCGCGACGGCCCACCGCGACCCACGCGGGGCGAGGCTGTCCTGGCCCCAGCCGACGAGCTGGGCGAGCGTGCCTCCCATGAAGGCGGCCGAGACGACCACGCCGGCCATCCCCGACCCGGTGAACCCCGGCCACCACGTGCGCAGCCAGACGATCGGGACCTCGAACAACGTGGGGAACGGCCCCCAGACGAAGCCGATCGCCTCGGGGTGCGGGTCGCGACCGAACAGCACGGACTGCGCGGCCACCACCCTGGAGGTCGCGTCGCCGGGCACGGCCCGGGCGACGATGGCCACCATCGCCCCCGCCGCTCCGAACACCAGCGCACCGAGCACCGCGACGATCCGCGTCTCCGCACGGGGGGCGTCACCGCGGTGCCGACGTCGGGCCCGCCGCCGCAGCTCATCTGCCCGGACGCGGACGCGCTCGTCGCCCTCCCCGACCGCAGGATGGGTCCA
>JAEZAI010000244.1 GCA_023427825.1 Actinomycetes bacterium | reverse complement strand
CCGTCGACGACGACGACCGCTTCGCGCTCGCCCTGCTCAACCACGTGTTCGGGTCGGGTCCGTCCAGCCGCCTGTTCCAGGAGGTCCGCGAGGACCGCGGCCTGACCTACTCGATCTCCTCCGGGGTGTCGCACCACGTCGACACCGGTGCCCTGACCGTGCACTGCGCGACCGCCACGGGCAAGGTGGACGAGCTGATGGAGGTCATCGACTCGATCCTGGCCGACGTCGTCACCCACGGCATCAGCCGTGAGGAGCTGGCGCGGGCCAAGGGCTCGCTGCGCGGCGCCTACCTCATGAGCTACGAGGACGTCGGGTCCCGCATGACCCGCCTGGGCATGACCGAGATCATGCGCGGCGGCGTGACGCCGATCGACGTGCACCTCGCCCGCCTCGAGGCGGTCACCGACGAGGACGTTCGGCGGGTCGCCCGGCGCGTCTTCGGCAGCGAGCGCGTGCTGTCGACCGTCGGACCAGGCTGATCAGTCCCGGTCGAGCCCGCGTCGCCCTGCTCTGTTCCCGATCTCGGGGGTGTTCGCCCCCGGTTCCGGGAACAGAGCCGCACCGAACGGCGTGCGTCAGTCGGTGGCGGTGTCCGCCTGCTCCACCTCGTCGCGGGTGACGCCCAGGACGAAGAGGATGGCGTCCAGGTAGGGGACGTTGACCGTCGTGTCGGCGGCCTCCTGGACGAGCGGCTTGGCGTTGAACGCGATGCCCAGCCCGGCGGTGGCGAGCATGTCCAGGTCGTTGGCGCCGTCGCCGACGGCGACGGTCTGGCTGAGCGGCACACCCTCGAGCTCGGCGAACGAGCGCAGCAGGCGCGCCTTGGCCGCGCGGTCGACCACGTCGCCGACGACCTCGCCGGTCAGCAGCCCCTCCCGGACCTCGAGCACGTTGGCGTGGGCGTGGTCGAGGCCGAGGTCGGCCGCCAGGCCGTCGGTGAACTGCGTGAAGCCGCCGGAGACGATCCCGACCGTGTAGCCCAGGCGCTTGAGCGTCCGGACGAACGTGCGGGCCCCGGGGGTGAGGCGCATGCGGGCCCTGGCCCGCTCGACCGCCTCGGCGTCGAGGCCCTCGAGCCGCCGCACGCGCTCCCGGAGCGCGGTCGTGAAGTCCAGCTCGCCGGCCATCGCCCGCTCGGTGACGGCCCGCACCTCCTCGACGCAGCCCGCCTCCTCGGCCAGCAGCTCGATCACCTCGTCCTGGATCAGCGTGGAGTCCACGTCCAGCACGACCAGGCGCTTGGCCCGCCGCTCCAGTCCCTCGGGCTGCAGCGCGATGTCCAGGCGGTGTGTGGCGGCGGCCTCGCCGAGGTGCTTGGCGAGGGCGGTGGGATCGGCGCCGGTGACCCGGAACTCGTAGGCGTACACCGGGTAGCGGGCCAGCCGCACGATCCGGTCGATGTTGCCGCCGGCGGCGTTGATGCCGCCTGCGACCGCGCCGATCTCGGCGGGCGAGAGGGGGGTCTCGAGCTCGTGGCCCAGCACGGTGACCGCCTCGGTCAGCTGGTGGGCGGATCGGGGCGCCGGCGCGGCGACGAGCTCGATGTGGACGTCGCGGCTGCGGGCCAGGCGGTCGAGCACGCCCCGCAGCTCGGCGCCGCCGTCGCCCGGATCGCCGAGCGCGACCGCCAGGATCAGGTGGCCGCGGACCAGGACCTGCGCGACGTCCTGCACCTCGACGCCGGATCGCTCGAGCACGTCCATGAGGTCCGCCGTGATCCCGGGTCGGTCGGGACCCGACACGCGCAGGAGCAGCGACGCCCCGTGTGCGGTCGAGGGGTCCGGGTGCGGATCCATGACCGGTACGGTACGGCCCCGCCGGGTGCCGTCGGTACCTGGCCGGTCCGAGACGGGGGACGCGCATGTCGATGGTCGAGATCGAGCCGGTGGGGGACCACGTCCGCATCGTCCGCCTGCGGCGACCGGAGCGACTGAACGCGCTGTCGATCGACCTGGCGGTGGAGCTCGACGACCGGTTGGCGGACGTCGGCCGCGACAACGCCGCCCGGGTCGTGATCCTGACCGGCGAGGGCAGGGCGTTCTGCTCCGGCCTCGCCCTCAAGGACTACGGCGTCATCCCCAACATCGACGGGTTGTCCGTGCACCGCATCGCGAGCCGTTCGATGCGGACGTACTCGCAGCTCACCCGCCGGCTCCGGGCCGTCCCGCAGCCGGTGATCGCCGCGGTGAACGGCCCGGCCTACGGCGGCGGGATGTGCCTGGCCCTCGGCGCCGACCTGCGGATCGCGGACGAGACCGCCACGTTCAACGCCACCGGCATCGTCAACGGGCTGACGTCGGCCGAGATGGGCGCCGGCTGGCTGCTGCCCCGCCTCATCGGTGCGGCCAACGCGAACGACATCATGCTGACCGGACGGCGCGTCGACGCCGCCGAGGCGCTGCGAATGGGTCTGGTCTCCAGGGTGGTGCCGGAGGGCGAGCTGCTGGACGAGGCGCTGTCGATGGCGGCGGACATGGTGCGGTACTCCCACCACGGGCTCGAGGCCACCAAGCAGTCCATGTGGGTGGAGCTCGAGATCGGCAGCCTGGACGCGGCGATCGAGTTCGAGGACCGCAACCAGCTGATGGCCGGCTTCACGGACAACCTGCCGACGGCGATCCGGGCCTTCGACCGGGACGAGGAGCCGGTGTACCTGGACGAGCCGCGCAAGGACCTGTTCGAACAGCCCGGCGGCTGAGCCGACGAACAGCCCGGCGGCTGAGCCACCGGCTGCGGGGGTCGTGGGGCCCGGCACTACGATCCAGGCCCATGAGGTGGCTCGCGTGATCAAGGTCGGCGTCTTCGGAGCCGGTGGCCGGATGGGCGCCACCGTGTGCCAGGCGGTCCACGAGGACCCCGAGCTGCAGCTCGTCGCGGCGGTCGATCCTCGCTACTCCGGCATCGACCTGCGCACGGTCACCGGGGTCGACGCCGACATCAAGATGTCGCGCTCGCCGGTGGCGTTCGAGCGGAACGGGGCCGAGGTCGTGGTCGACTTCACCGAGCGGTCCGCTGCGGTCGAGAACCTGACCTGGCTCGGCGCCCCCCCCCGGGCCGCCCGGGGGGGGGCCCCCGGGGGGGCCCC
>JAEZAI010000205.1 GCA_023427825.1 Actinomycetes bacterium | reverse complement strand
CGTCGGCACCGCCCGCGAGCGCCGCCAGCTCTGTGGCCACCGCGGCGTCGGGCGCCGGCTTCAGTCGCGCCGGGTTGCCGTCGTACCAGCCGCCGTACAACCGCCACAGGTTGTGGACCACGAACTCGGGCTCGTCGTAGATCGGCCGCAGCCACGGCAGCCCGGCGAGCTCGGCGGGCACCGTGACGGAGTGGACGATCTCGTCCAGGCGAGCGCCCTGGTTCATGAGCTCGAGCGCCTGCGACGCGATCGACTCCAGGTACTCCGCCGCCGTGGTGAGCACCCGCTCGATGTCGGCGGCACCGCCGATGGCCGGTCCGTGGCCCGGGAGCAGGAGCTCCGCGCCGAGCCCGGCCATGCGTCGCAGTCCGGCCGCCCACTCCAGCGGGTAGCGCTGCACCTTCTGGGGGTTCCCGCAGTTGGGCGACACCCAGATGAACATGTCGCCGGCGCACAGCACTCGCCGCTCGGGCTCCCACGCCCACGTGTGGTCGTCGGTCTCGCCCCGGGCGTGGTGCAGCTCGATGGTCGTGCGGCCGACGGCCACCTCGGTGCGGTCCCGGTACGTGCGGTCGGGGTAGCGGAAGTCGGTGGGGAAGAACGGCGCGGCCAGCCGGAACTGTCGTTGGTTGATCACGCCGTTGTAGCCCTCGGTCATGCGGTAGCGGTCGAAGCGATCCGCCACCCGCTCGTGGGCGACGACCTGGGGAGGCGGTCCCTCGCCGGCCGCAGCCTCCTCCTCGAACCACCGGATCCCGCCGACGTGGTCGACGTGGCCGTGGGTGTAGACCGCGGTGCGCAGCGGCGCGGCGGTCCAGGACCGGACCAGCTCGTGGACCTGCCGGCCGTGGAACGCGCTGCTGACGTCGACGAGCAGCAGGTCGTGCTCGTTCGAGGCGCCGCCCGAGCCGTCGGTCGCCGTGAACGCCGCGACGTTGGAGAACGCGGCGACGAACGCCAGCTCGTCGCCGAGCACGTGGAGCTCGGGTGCGTCGCCCAGGCCGATCGAGCCGAACTCACCGGGATCGAGCTCGCCGGCGATCACCCGGGCCGATCGGGTGAGCACGTCGTCGGTCACGGCATCACCCTACGCACGCTGCACTGCTCCTTCCGGCCCTCACGCCTGCACCGTGATGCTGGCGACCGGGAGAACCCGGTCCTCGGCATCACGGAGCAGGCGGGCGATCGAGGCGTCAGGCGGGGGCGGGCTCGTCGAGCAGTGCGGCCAGGTGGGCGCTGCGGTCGCCGAGCGTGCGGACCAGGAACTGCGCGCGGGTCACGAACCGGTGCGCCGTGTGCTCCCACGTGAAGCCGATGCCGCCGTGGTTCTGCACGTTGGTGTGGGCGTTGGTGAGCGCCGCGTTCGATGCGACCGCCCACGCAGCGTTGGCGTGGAAGGCGCCGTCGGCGCGGCCGTCGGCGACGGCCAGCGACGCGTAGCGGGCGAGCGACGTGGCCGCCTCGGCCCGCACCGCCATGTCGGCGCAGCGGTGCTTCACCGCCTGGAACGAACCGATCGGACGCCCGAACTGCTCGCGGTCCTTCGCGTACTCGGTGGACTGCGCCGCGGTCGCGGCGGCGTTGCCGGCCAACTCCGACGCCAGCAGCACCGTGGCCCGCAGCGCCAGGTCCGCGCTGGCCGCGACCGACGCCCGTGCCGTCACGCCGTCCAGCTCGACCACGCCGAGCGGCACCAGCAGGTCGAGGGACGGCTCGGCCGAGGCGGGCACCGCGTCGACGATCGCCATGCCGGCGGCGGGATCGGTGCCGGCGACCAGGAACAGGTCGATGCCGCCGTGGTCGGTCACCCGGAAGCGGCCGGACACGGTGGCACCCACGGTGGCCTCGGTCTCGGCCTCGGCGAGCGCGATCACGAGGTCGCCGCCGAGGATGCCGGCCGCGAGCTCCGCCTCGCCCGCGGTGGCGGCCAGGCGCGCGCCGAGCACGGTGGCCAGGAACGGACCGGGCGTGGCGTGCGCGCCGAGCTCGGCGAAGAGCAGCGCCTCCTCGACGAGCGAGTAGCCGACGCCGCCGAGGTCCTCCTCCAGGCCGAGGCCGAACCAGCCGAGCTCGGCGCAACGGCGCCACAGCTCTCGCTCGACCACCTGGTCGTCGCCGTCGTGGGCGGCCAGCGCGTTCAGCTCGAACTGCTTGTCGAGCTGTGCGCGGACCGTCGAGACGATCTCTTCCTGTTCCGGTGTGGGTAGCAGGTCCATGATCCGACTCTCATGCCCGGGGCAGCCCGAGCACCCTTTCTCCGACGATGTTGCGCTGGATGTCCGTCGTGCCGCCGCCGATCGTGTAGGCGAAGCTCTGCAGGTACGGCCCGGTCCACACGTCGCCGTCGACGGGTGTGAGGCGCAGGGCGTCCGGCCCGATGATCTCGAGCGAGAGCTGGTACACCCGTTGGTGCAGCTCGCCGTGGAAGAAGCGGATCATCGAACCCTCCGCCCCGGGCACGCCGGTGCGGGCGGTGCGGCTGATGCCGGCGATCGTCATGGCCTTGAGCGCGTCGACCTCGGCGCGGGCCGTCGCCAGGCGTCGGGCGATCTCCTCGTCCTGGATGAAGGACCGGCCGCGGGCGTCGACGCGCTCGCGGGCCTCCCGGATCAGCCGCTCGACGGTGGAGGCGAGCTCCACCTGATCGGCCATGAACGCCGTGCCCCGCTCGAAGCTCAGCGTGGACATGGCGGTCCGCCAGCCGTTGTTGAGGCCGCCGACCACGTTCGACAGCGGGACCCGCACCTCGTCGTAGAAGACCTCGCAGAAGTCGGTGACGTGGCTCATGGTCTTGATCTCGCGGATCTCGATGCCGGGGCTGCGCATGTCGCACACGACCCAGCTGATGCCCTTGTGCTTGGGGGCCTCGGGGTCGGTGCGGACCAGGAGCTCCTGGAGGTCGGCGACGTGGGCGTAGCTCGTCCACGTCTTCTGCCCGGTGACGACCAGGTCGTCGCCGTCGATGACCGCCTTGGTCGTGAGGCTGCCCAGGTCGCTGCCGGCGCCCGGCTCGGAGAAGCCCTGGCACCACACGACCTCGCCCTTGAGGATCGGCGGGAGGTACTCGGCCTTCTGCTCGTCGGTGCCGTTGACGATGATCGTCGGCCCGCCGTGGTTGTTGCCCACGAACGTGCAGGAGTTGTTCAGCGTGAACGGGGGTTCGCCCGGGCGAACTCCTCGTACCAGATCATCTGCTGGATGTCGCTGAGGCCTCGGCCGCCGAACTCCTTCGGCCAGCTGATGCCGGCCCAGCCGCCGTCGTAGAGCGTGCGCTGCCAGGCCAGGTCGAACGCGCGCATCTCCTGGCCCTCGGGCGGGCGCTCCTCCGTGGGGAGGTGGTCGCGGAGCCAGGTGCGGGCCTCCTCGCGGAACGCCTGCTCCTCCTCGGTCAGATCGAGGTTCATGCCGCCAGACGGTACCCGCGCATCTGACGGGTCGTCAGATGTGTCCTCAGGGGATGAGCGTGGCCTCGCAGGTCACCCGCTGGACCTCCTCACCGGCCTGGCCCGACGCCGTCCAGCGGCCGCTCGACCCCGCCACGACGCTCACCTGCGTGCGCTCGCTCGAGATC
>JAEZAI010000185.1 GCA_023427825.1 Actinomycetes bacterium | reverse complement strand
CAGAGGGCTCCACCGAGCTGCTGCCCCTCCACTCGCAGCTCGAGTCCGATGCCGAGCCGCTCACCCGCAACGAGTGGGCCGAAGCCCGCGTCGAGGTGTTCCCGTTCGCCCACATCGTGCGGGCCGGGTCGCGGATCCGGCTGTCGGTGCACACGCCGGGCGGCGACCGGCCCCGGTGGACCTACATCATCGACGAGCAGCCGGACGACACGACGATCGACATCGGCCACTCCGCCGAGCACCCGTCGCGCCTCGTCCTCCCGCTGTCGCCGGACCTGCTGAAGGGCGTCGCGTACCCGCCCTCGCTGCCACCGTGCCCGGGCCTCCGAGGCCAGCCGTGCCGGACGTTCGTGGAGTACACCAACGAGGAGGCGGACGACGCGGGCTGACGGGAACAACGGCGGGTCGGCCCTGGTTGAATGACACGTCAACTACCTCTCGGAGGTCACGATGCCCGCCATCACCGTCGACGACACGCTCGTCCTGCCCCGCATCACCACCCCGGCCGCCGACGCCACCGCGCGTCCCGTCACGCGCCTGGTGAACGCCCACCATGCCGTCGAGGGCGCCGGGTTCGAGGTGTGGCGCCCGTTCCCCGGCGGCGTCGACGCCCACGTCGCCGACCCGTTCTTCCTGTTCGACCAGCTCGGCCCCGTCTCGTACGCGCCCAACGAGCCGGTCGGCGCGCCCTGGCACCCGCACCGCGGCTTCGAGACAGTCACCTACGTGCTCGACGGCGAGATCGCCCACCACGACTCCAACGGCGGCGGAGGCGTGATCGGCGAGGGCGACACGCAGTGGATGACCGCCGGTGCCGGCATCCTCCACGACGAGGTCCCCACCGAGACGTTCTTCCGCAACGGCGGCGTGTCCCACGGCGTGCAGCTGTGGGTCAACCTGCCGGCGTCGCTGAAGTTCACGCCGCCCCGCTACCAGGCGATCGGACGGGACCAGCTGCGGCTGCTGACGTCGGCCGACGGCGGGGCCCTCATCCGCCTGATCGCCGGTGACCTCGCCGGCGTCGAGGGACCCGGATCCACCCACACGCCGATCACCTACGCGCACGTCACGCTGAGCCCGGGCGCAGAGCTCGAGGTGCCGTGGGACCCGCGGTTCAGCGCAATGGCGTACGCGCTGACCGGCAACGGCTACGTCGGCGCCGAGCGCCGTCCGCTCGAGGCCCACCAGCTGGCCGTCCTGGGCGACGGCGACACCGTGCGGATCGGGGCAGCCCACCAGCAGCCGGGCGACGCCGACCAGCTCGACGTCCTCCTGCTCGGCGGCCTGCCCATCCGTGAGCCGATCGCCCACTACGGACCGTTCCTGATGAACACCCGGGAGCAGATCCTGGAGGCGATCGACGACTTCAACGGCGGCCGGATGGGCACCGTCCCCGCCACGACGCTCGGAGGCTCCAGTTGAACGATCGAGGCGACGCCACGGCACGCGCCGGCGTGCCGTGGCTGGACCCCCAGGAGCAGGCCGCGTGGCGGGCCTTCATGGACATGCGCGACGAGCTGAACCTGCGGCTCGAACGCGACCTCCAGGCCCGCTCCGGCCTGTCCGGGGCCGACTACCAGGTGCTCGTGCACCTCTCCGAGTCCCCCGCCGACGCGGCCCGGCCGGTCGACATGTGCACCGAGCTGCGGTGGGAGCAGAGCCGCCTGTCGCACCAGCTCACCCGCATGGAGCGGCGGGGCCTGGTGGAGCGAGGTGCGTGCGAGGAGGACGGCCGCGGCTCGATCGTCGCCCTGACGCCCGAGGGTCGCGCCGCGATCGAGGACGCCGCGCCCGGTCATGTCCGGGCCTTGCGAGCGCTCCTCGTCGACGTGCTCGGCCGCGACGGCATGCTGCAGCTCGGCGAGCTCGCCCGGTCGGTCCTCGACGCCCTCCCCGACGACGAGGTCAGGCCGCGGGGCAGTCGTCGGGGCGGGGGCGCGGCGCGCTGATCCGCAGCGCCCGGCCGCTTGCGAGACGCAGACTGGTACGGCCAACCGGCAGCACGCACCACTTCGGGGCCACGGACGCAGCCGTCACCCTGCTCTCGGGCGCACCACCACTGACATCGGCTCTGGACCGCCAGCCGTCGCTACGACCTCCCATCCGGCCCGATCACTTCCGATCGGTCCCTTGACCACCGCGATGTCGATGCCTGGATCATCGTCATCGGCAACCCGTTGAGCGCCCATGGTCCGGGGATTGGCATGGAGTTGGCTGACCTCGAACCCGCGCTGCTCGAGCTGCGCCATCAACCCATACAACGGCGCGTACCAGTTCTCTGGGCTGAGAGGCGCCCAGAAGACCAACGGGTCGTTGACATCCAGGCGGGCGGCGGCCTGATCGGCCAGTTCGATCAAGATGGGGTTGGACTCCTCCCGATCGTCCTCGACGTATTGGCGGATGCTCACCGTCGCGGCAAGCGCACAGACGACGACCGCCGCCATCGACGCGAGATGACGGACACCGATCGACGGCGCTGCGGTCCATCTGAGGTTCCGGATCAGCGACGCCGCGCCGACGGCCATGGCGAGTGCTGCGACGGGCCGCTGGATCACCGCCAAGTGGCCGTGGAACTCGCCGCGGACCATCGCCGAGGTCACGACGGCTCCGGCGAGGGCAACGCCCGAGATGATCGAACCTCTGATGAACGGCCAGTCGCGCCGCATGACAGCTGCGAGGGCACCGCCGATCGGAATCACGAGCCACACCGGCACAGCCCACGCTGTGCCGACCAACGGGAGGCCGGGCCCGTCTGCAGTCAGCCAGCTCGGCACGAGCGCGAACGACCGCGTCAGCGTGCTGGAAGCCTGAGCGAACCCGACCCGCGGGCCCTCGCCGCCCATCTGCCAGAGCATCGCGTTCGGCGCATCCGAGACGACCTGGTCAAGTACTGGCCCGATCCAGAGCAGCAGCCCCACGCCGACCGCGGCATCGAGCGACCGCCGCAACATGATGGGCCCGCCCTCCCGCCGGGAGGTCGAAACTGCCAGACACACGCCCGCCACGACCACGATGGCGACGAGCGGAGCGGTGGCGGTGTGCGCCTGGAGCAGCATCGAGCCGAACACCACGAGCGCGACCGGCGCCCAGGGCTGTCGCTCGGCCGTGGCCCATGCCGCCATGATCAACGTGCCGGCACCCACCAGCGCCACGTAGGGGTTCCAAGGGCTGTGAGCCATCTGGGCCGTGGCTGCGGCCAGCACGGCCGACATCGAGATGAGGACGCACCATCCTGCGATCCGGGCGATGCGCCTCGCCATCCACCATGCCGCCAGGACTGCCACGAGGTGCCATGCGAGTGCACCGACCATGAGACCGTTCGGACCAAGAGCCCGGAGGAATCCGGCCAACCACCAGATCTGAAGAGGGCCCGGGTGCGACCAACCGAAACGGGAGTACACGCCGACAAGCGGCAGATGGCCGGGAACGTCTCGCGCCAGCATCTCCATCATGGCGATGTCGCCGATGGCGGCCCACTGCGTCCCCAGCACCACGATCGCGGAGACCACGAAGCCGACGACGGTGCTGGCGAGCGCCAGGATCTCCGCCCGCGTCAGAGTCGGCGCTCGAGCTGACTGCGGGACGGGTCGATCGGCGACGTCGTCCGGCACCTCGCCAAGAACGCTCGGATACACGTCAGCCCACCACGTCTGGCGTGTCCGACCACTTCACACCGCGGCGGCACTCCATCCCTTGAGGCTACGGAGGTGACCATCTGATCCCACCCGTCGGACCTGATTGACAGCGCGGCAGGTGTCGTGCCCCGACAACAGTCGACGAGGGCCGCGGGGCCACACGCGAAGGAACCCCTGCACCTGGCAGGGGTTCCGGCGGTGGGCGTAACAGGACTTGAACCTGTGACCTCTTCCGTGTCGGGGCCGACAGAGCCCCCGAACGCGCGTGAAGCCCAATGAACTACTGGATCTCGCGGACCGGTCACCCCGCCTCTACGCCGTCCTCTGGACCGTGGGATGGGATGGGTCGTTCTGCCCATCCACAACTCTCGGACGACCGCCCACTCTGTGACCCCCATGGGACGGGGGTCACACCTGAGGTTGGTAGATGAACGCGAGGAACGGCCGCCTCCTGGGTGCCCCTTCTGCCCAGAACGTCTTCGGCTGATCCGGCAGCTCGATCGGCTCGACGATGCGGTTCACTCGGGCATGCGGTGTCTCCTGGACGGACTGGAGGACGCCGGCCGATGACCGGTCCTCGTTCTAATCGAGACATCGAGGGCATCAACCAGCAGCAGCTTGGCCAGCTCCTCGGAATCTCCCCGCAGATGGTTTCGGCCATCGAGAGCGGGCGACGACCGCTGACCGGCTCCCTCGAACCGACCGGATACTCCAACGAGCGCCTGGCGCTTCCGACGATGTCACCGCCGCTGCACCGTCACCGCGCGGCGACCAAGGCGAGCGCCAAGAAGCGCGCCCACGAGCTGCTGCGCCTCGCCGGCGAGGTCTTCATCGAGCTGCGGGACCGCACGCCGAAGAGGCTTGAGCTCGGCATCGAACGGCTCCCGGCCCCGGCGAAGCTCGAGGACGTAGAGGAGCTCGCCATCGAGGTTCGCTGCGCGCTTGATCACGAAGAGCAGGGACCGATCAAGGATTTGACCCGGGCGGTCGAGTACGCCGGCGTCTGCGTGGTGCCGATGTTCGGGCTCGAGGGGATCGACGGCATCTCGTCTTGGGTAGAAGGCCAGCCGGTCATCGGTCTCCGCCCAGACGTCCCTGGCGACCGCTTCCGGTTCAGCCTCAGCCACGAGCTCGGCCACCTCGTCTTCCATCGCAAGCGATCCGAGAACACCGAAGCCGAAGCCAACCGGTTCGCCGGCGCGCTCCTCTTCCCCAAGGACGAGTTCGACGAAGCCATGCCGGAGCGTGGCCAGCTCCGTGACTTCGTCCAGCTCAAGGCCTCTTGGGGCGTCGCCGTCTCAGCGATCATCTACCGAGCCCATGAGCTCGAGTACATCGACGACGCCCGCTACCGAGCCCTGCAAATCCAGATGTCCAAGTGGCGGCGCAAGGAGCCCGGGACATTCGAACCAGCACACGGGCAGCTCTTCAACAAACTGGTCGAGGTCAACGGCGGCACGGACGCAGTGGCCCACAGCATGGGCATCAACCGAGACCACCTCGCCGAGCTGCAGAACTGGTCGCACCTTCGATTGCTCGCGCCTCCGGGCCGCCGTGCACTACCGGCGAGGCGCCAGCAGCCAAAGAGGACGATCCTGACTCCGCGTCCCTGAACGGGAGGTAGCTCGGCCCGCTGCCGAACGCGACTCGGCCCCGACGTGAGTCAGGGCCGAGCGCGGGAGTGGCGTGTGACGATCAGCCGGCCGGAGCAAGCACCGTCGTCGGCGGCCGCTCGACGCCAGGAGGAAGTGTGGGAGTCGTCGGCAGTTCGCCGGAGTCGATCTTGGCCATGAAGTCGTCGACATCGGCTGCAGGAACGAACCCGTACTCGCCGGCGACCACGCCAACGACCTCGCCCTGGTCGCTCAGCACTTCCATCGACCTCTCGTGGAACGCCCGGACCGGATCCATGTCACCCGAGTCGATTCCGGCGTGAAGGAACTTGTCCTTCGGGATGTGGCCGACCACGGCTCCTGTCGAGTCGGCCACCGGCACCCGGTCCGGCACCATCTTCACCGACGGGTCTTCGTAGAACGACTCGTCCTGTCGGTCATCTCCGCCCGCAGAGGCCACCGCCACCGTGCCGCCGACGGCTACCAGCACGACCACCGTCAGCGCAGCCGGCGCACCAATTCGACTTCTTATCCGGCTCATTCTCCGTCCTCTCCGAGTCCCGAGTAGCTGTTCCTCGCCCACGTCTGCACCGTTCACCGGCTATGGAATCCAGATCGCGGACGAATTGCTGGCGTCGGTGCGGACCGAACCAAACCGCACCGCCTTGTGCTCACCGTACGAGAAGTAGTTCGCCGAACCACACTTCGCGACCGTCACCGCGCCCGCTTCCGCGTACGGGTTGTTGTTCGGGTTGTCCTTCCAGTCGGTCCACCCGCCGCACACCGTCATCGGTTCCTTCATCGTCATGTTTCGCGCGGAGGCGATGCCCGGAAGCTGCAGGTCCCAGTTGGAGCACAGGTAGTCCTTCCAGAGGAAGGTTCCAGACGCCGTGTACGGGTACATGATTGGCCCAGGTGCCACGACGAAGTCCACGCCGGAGCGAGACGACGCGCACTTCACCTGCCCACCGGAGGTGCCGGCGTAGTAGTAGTCCCAGCTGCTCCACGAGAGCGCTGCAGACGCCGGGCTGGCCTGGAAGGTGAGGACGCCGGCCAAGATCGCCGCGAAAACGCACCCAGCAACTCCACGTCGACGTCCCTTGCGATCACGCTCTCAGATGACCTCAGGGCGTGCGGCTGGTCTCACGATCATGTTCGGCGGCTCCTCTGCCCGGGTTCAAGCACCTCTCTACTGGACGTTCGGTGTCACCGCGTGAGCTTCTGGGCTCATCTGATGAGCCACCGGAGGCACGTGTGTTACCGAACGTGGCTCAGCCCGGCTGATCGAGCCAGGACTCAGAGAGCTCGGCGGCGCGCCGCTGCTCGTCGGTGACCGGGTGGGAGTACTCCCGCAGCGTGATGTTCGGCGACGAGTGCCCGACCCGATCTGCGACCGTCGTGACGTCGACGCCGGCGGCGATCAGGCGCGTGACCTGGGCGTGTCGCGATCGTGCAGGTGCACCCCGACGAGCGGCTGGGAGACCTCTCCGGTCTCCTCGTCGGTCACCTTCACGGACTCGGTCAGCTTCGTCCACTTCGAGGTGGCGGTGTCCGGATACCAGGGCGTCGTGCCGGCGGCGTCCTGGGCGAACACGAAGCTCTCGTCGTCGAGTCGGCCGAGCCCGCACTTCATCGCCTGCTCGAGCCGGTGCACCCGGTACGTGCGCAGCTGGTCGAGCGTGCCGCGCCCGACGATCACGCGGATGATCGCCCCGGTCTTCGAGTCCTTCACCCGGACCCCGCCGGGGACCTTGGCGACGGCGCACCGGAACGTGATGACCCCGCTCTCCCAGTCGATGTCGCACCAACGCAGACCGAGCAGTGACCCGCGACGCGCGCCCGTCGCCGCAGCGAGGCGCACGAGCGTGGCCAGGTGGACGTCGCCGGCCGCAGCGGCGAGCGCACGCTGGACGTCCTCCACGGCAGGGATCTTGTGCTCCGGCCGCGCCGCCGCCGGCAGGTCGGCGTTGCTCGCGGGGTTCCGGTCGATGAGCTCCCATCGGACGGCCTGCTGCAGCGCCGACTGCAGCACGGTGTGGGTGCGCTGGATGCTCGCCGCCGACAGGTCTCCACGCTCGAGCTCGTGGATCCACTGATCGACGTGCCGGAGCTTCAGCTGCGACAGGCGGTGGTGGCCCAGATGTGGCGTGATGTGGAGCGTGGCCAGCGAGCGCGCCGTCCGGTCGTCGGGTCGCCGGGCGAGCCACTGCTCCAGGTGCTGGGCGAGCGTCGGGTCGTCCGGTGGTGGCCCGGACTCGCGCTCGTTCTCAACCTCGGCGATCAGCTGGCGCAGCGCGCGGTTGGCCGCCTTCTCGCCTCCTCGGAACGTGCGCGACTTCCATCGCTTCGTGCCGGTGGCGTCCCGTCCGACGTACACCCGAAGCTCCCAGACACCGGGAGCACGCTCCCGCTTCGACCCCTGCATGGGGGTCACCGTAGGCCCCTCCGAGAGCTGGGATGGGATGCTGGATGGGATGCGGACCGGGCCGTCGTGGTTGCCCGGGCCGAGAACGAAGCGAGTACCCAGCAATTGCAGGGGGCTCGGCGGGGGGCGTAACAGGACTTGAACCGGTGCCCTCTTAC
>JAEZAI010000182.1 GCA_023427825.1 Actinomycetes bacterium | reverse complement strand
GTCGTCGTCGGTGGCGACGTCGGTTCTTCGACGCACGCTGCTGCGACGAGCAGCAGCGCGCCGACGAGCGCGACGAAGCAGGACGAGCGTGCGCGGTGCATGGCGAGGTTCCCTTCCCTCTGTCGGGCGACGCCGGCACGGCACTCGACCCGAAGTCTCCCTGCGGTTGGTCTAGCGGAGCCCCGGTCGGGTGTCCATGGATTGCCCCGATCTGTCACGCCGTCGAACTTGTACGCAGCGGTCGCCCATGTGGCGCATGGTGTACAAGATCGCCGCTGCCCGTCGAACCTGTACGTGGCGGTCGCCCATGTGGCGCATGGCGTACAAGTTCGGTGGGCGGCTGCAGAGGCGTGCGGGTCAGCCGGTCAGCCGGGTCAGACAGGAGAGCCGGCGCGGACGGCCTCCTGGCGCAGCCAGTGGTCGGCCAGCACCAGCAGCACCGCGGCCTCGACCATGGGGACGGCGCGGGGGAGCACGCACGGGTCGTGGCGCCCCTTCGCCTCCAGGGTGACGGCCTCGCCGTCGCGGGTCACGGTCTGCTGCGGCGACGAGATCGTGGCGGTCGGCTTGAACGCCACGCGCAGCACGATGTCCTCGCCGTTCGAGATGCCGCCCTGCACGCCGCCCGAGTGGTTGGAGGTCGTGCGCGGCCGGCCGTCGGGGCCGGGGACGAACGGGTCGTTGTGCGTGCGACCGGTCATGGCCGCCGAGCCGAAGCCCGAGCCGATCTCGAAGCCCTTGCTGGCCGGCAGGCTCATGAGCGCCTTGGCCAGGTCGGCCTCGAGCTTGTCGAAGACCGGCTCGCCCCACCCGGCCGGCACCTGCCGCGCCACGCACGTGACCACGCCGCCCAGCGAGTCGCCGTCGCGCCGGGCCTGCTCGATCGCCTCGGTCATCGCCGCTGCGGCGTCGGGCGATGGGCAGCGCGTCGGGTCGGCCTCGACCTCCTCGAAGGTGACGGAGCCGGCGTCGACGTCGGCGACCACGCCGTGCACCTGCGACACCCAGGCCAGGACCTCCACCCCGAAGTGCAGGGCGAGGAGCTTGCGGGCGATCGCACCGGCCGCGACCCGTCCGATCGTCTCCCGCGCCGAGGCCCGTCCACCGCCGGCGACCGCCCGGATGCCGTACTTGGCCTCGGTGGTGTAGTCCGCGTGCGACGGGCGGTACAGCTCCGACATGTGGTCGTACGCGCCCGAGCGGTGGTCCTTGTTGCGCACCAGCAGGGCGATCGGCGAACCGAGCGTGAGCCCGTCGGTCACGCCCGAGAGGATCTCGACCAGATCGGTCTCGTCCCGCTGCGTGACCAGCCGGCTCTGGCCGGGACGCCGCCGGTCCAGGTCGGGCTGGATGTCCTTCTCGGACAGCTCCAGCCGCGGCGGGCAGCCGGCGACGACCACGCCGACGCCACCCCCGTGGGACTCCCCGAACGTGGTGATGCGGAACAGCGTTCCGGTGCTCGAGGACATGGACCAAGTATGGCAGCGCCCGAACCGTTCAGATCCGCCGCCGGCATGCCGATCCGAGTGGTGTGACCGTCACGGACCGCGTGGATCGCCGCGCCCTCGCCGGGGACCCGTCCGGCGGCGGTGCCGGTCCGGACGGTGACGAGGCGCGATCCGACTCACCGGAGTCCCGACGCCCGGTGACGGTCCGGCGGCTGGCACTGCACGCCCTGCTGGCCTTCGTCGCGCTCACCGCCATGGCGATCGCGCTCCACAGCACCTGTCCGGCGATCTCCGACGACGGCTCCGTGCTCGCCCAGGCGGCGCTGCTCCGCGACGGCGAGACCGGCACCGACCTGCCGCTGCCGGCCGCGGATCCCGAGGGCGCGTTCCCGCCGCTGGAGAACAGCACCACCGCCGACGGCCGGGCGTACCCGTACGCCAAGCACCTGGCGCTGCCCTCCACCGTCGCAGCGATGTCCACCGTGTTCGGCCCGGCCGGCGCGGTGCTCACCTCGGCGTGGACCGTGTGGCTCGCCGCGCTCGCCGCCGCGACGTTGGCGTGGCGACTGGACCGACGGCTGGCCCCGGCCGCGCTGTGGTCGACGGCGTTCCTGACGCCGCTCGTGTTCGACGCCAACCTCATCGTCTCGACCGGCGCGGCGGCGGCGGCGCTCGGGTTCCTGGTTGCCGCCGTGCTGGCCCTCCGTGAGCGTCCGGCGTGGTGGCGGCTGCTGCCGATCGCGATGATGGCGTTCCTGGTGCCGCTCTGGCGCACCGAGGGACTGTTCGGGGTCGCGGCGGTGGCGTTCGTGGCGACCGCGGAGCCGGTCGTCCGGGCGCTGCGGGACCGCCGTCTCGATCTGCCGACCGCGCAGCGGGCCCTCGCAGGTGTGGTCGCAGGCGTCGCGGGCCTGGCGGCGTACGCCCTGGACGTCACCGTCTCGGCGCGCACCATCGGGTCGTCGTCGAGCTCGTTCGTGCCGTCGCCGGAGGACTACGACCCGGTCGCCGGTCGACTCTCGGCCGTGTGGAAGTCGTTGCTGCGGCCCTCGCACGACGTGCAGACGACCGCCACGTTGGTCGTCCTGGCCGTCGTCGCCCTGCTGATCGTCGCCGTCGTGCTCTCGCGCCGACGCGCGTCGCCGGGCGCGGTCGTCGGTGTGACCGTCGCCGCCGGCGCAGCTTCGCTCGCGCTGGTCGTGGCGCCGGTCGGCCTGGTCACCGGGCTCCTGCCGGCGGTGCCGCTGCTCTTCGCCGGACTGCTGCTGCTCCGCCGCGAGGACCTCGCCCGCCCGGTCGTGGAGGCGGGGGTGTGGGTGTGGCTGGTCGCGGCCG
>JAEZAI010000176.1 GCA_023427825.1 Actinomycetes bacterium | reverse complement strand
GTCTGGGCCGCTGCGTCGCCATGGGTCTGGGCGAGGCCGGCCACGACGTGGCGCTGCTCGCCCGGCGCAAGGACCGCCTCGACCGCACAGTCGACGAGATGGGCGGTCGGGGCGTCGCCGTCGAGTGCGACGTGACCGAGGAGGTCGGCTGCCAGCAGGCGGTCGACGAAGCGGCCCGGCAGCTCGACGGCATCGACGCGCTCGTCTACGCGACCGGCGTCGGCACGCTCGGCCGCCTGGCCGAGGTCGACGCTGCCACGTGGACGCGGACGCTCGCGACGAACGTGGTCGGCGCCGCGATCGCCACCCAGGCCGCGCTCCCCCACCTCCAGGCGTCCGACGGCCGGGCCATCTACTTCTCCTCGGTCTCGGCCTCCATGACGCCGGCCTGGCCGGGGCTCGGCGCCTACATCACGAGCAAGGCGGCGCTCGACAAGATGGTCGAGGCGTGGCGCATCGAGCACCCCGAGGTCGGCTTCACCCGGCTGATCGTCGGCGACTGCGGCGGCGGCGAGGGCGACTCGGCCATCGGCTTCACCGACGGCTGGGACATGGACCTCGCGGTCGAGGTCGGCCGCACCTGGTACGAGAAGGGCTACATCGCCGGCGCGCTGCTCGACGTGCAGGACCTGGTCGACGCCGTCGACGGCGTGATCCGGCTCGGTTCCTCGGCGGTGGTGCCGACGATGGCGGTCCTGCCCCGCGTCCCCCGCTCCGACACCTGACGCGAACTTGGGGGATTCCGACGGATCACCTGTCGAGATCCCCCAACATCGCGGCGGTGGCCGTGCCGCGTCGCGAACTTGGGGAATCCGACGGATCACTTGTCGGAATCCCCCGAGTTCGCGTCCCGCCAGGAGGGACGCTCGAAGACGAGTGAACGCTCGCCCACTACGATCGCCGCACGTGCACAGGGGGGCTGCGCACCGTGTCGCAGGAGGCACATCCATGCAGATGGACGACATGATCCTCGTCAGCATCGACGACCACATGATCGAGCCACCCGACCTGTTCGAGCATCACGTGCCGGCCAAGTGGCTCGACCAGGCCCCCAAGGTCATCCGCAACGAGAACGGGGTGGACGAGTGGCACTTCCAGGGGTCGGCCACCTCGACCCCGTTCGGCATGGCCGCCACCGTCGGTTGGCCCCGTGAGGAGTGGGGCTTCAACCCCGGGTCCTACTCCGAGCTGCGCCCCGGTTGCTTCGACGTGCACCAGCGGGTCCGCGACATGGACGCCAACGGCGTGCTGGCCTCCCTCAACTTCCCCACCATGGCCGGCTTCAGCGCCCGTACCTTCAACGAGGGCGAGGACAAGGACATCGCCCTCATCATGATGAAGGCGTACAACGACTGGGTCATCGACGAGTGGTGCGCCGAGTACCCCGGCCGCTTCATCCCACTCGGCATGGTCCCCAACTGGGACCCCGAGCTCGCGGCCGAGGAGGTGTACCGGGTCGGCGAGAAGGGCTGCCGCTCGATCAGCTTCCTCGAGACCCCGCACGTCTACGGCCTGCCCAGCTTCATGTCCGGCCACTGGGACCCGATGCTCAAGGCGATCTGCGACACCAACCAGGTCCTGTCGCTGCACATCGGTGCAGGCTTCGAGGTGATCCGCCGTCCCCAGGAGGCGCCGATCGACCACCTGATGGTGCTGGCCACGCAGATCGCGGCGATCACCGCGCAGGACCTGCTGTTCGGCCCGACGCTGCGGGAGTTCCCCGACCTGCGGGTCGCCCTGTCCGAGGGCGGCATCGGCTGGGTGCCGTTCTACCTGGACCGCATCGACCGCCACTGGACGAACCAGTCGTGGCTGCACGAGGGCAACGAGTTCGGCGGCAAGCTGCCGTCCGAGGTGTTCCGCGAGCACTTCCTCTGCTGCTACATCACCGACCCGTCGGGCCTGCTGCTGCGCGACCGCATCGGCCTGGACAACATCGCCTGGGAGTGCGACTACCCGCACACCGACACCACGTGGCCCGAGTCGCCCGAGTTCTCCTGGAAGGAGCTCCAGGACGCCGGATGCACCGACGACGAGATCCACCGGATCACGTGGCAGAACGCGTGCCGCTTCTTCGACTGGGACCCGTTCGCCCACACGGCACAGGAGGACGCCACGGTCGGCGCCCTGCGGGCCCGGGCGGCCGACGTCGACGTGACCCGCATGTCGCGCTCGGAGTGGAAGCAGCGCAACGAGGCCGCCGGCGTCGGCGTCTTCTGATCGTCCCACTCAGGGGGACACGGCACGGGCGGGGGCCCGACTGCGGGGGATGTTGAATGCGACACTTGCCACACATCGGGGGGCGCCGCCCGAGCCGGCACACGTCGGCAGCTGACGGCGCACGACACGTTCCAGACAGCAGACGAAGAGCGATGAGACCGTCGTCGAACGACGACCGAACACCGGGGGGAACATGCGAGTAGCCCGAGCAGGCGATCGGCGGACGATCCGTCGACTGACACTTGTGCTCGCCGCCGTCACGGCCTTGAGCCTCGGCGCCGCGGCGTGTGCCGACGACAAGGCGGACTCGGGGTCCACCACGACGGCCTCGGACTCCGGCGGAGGGAGCTCCGAGGATGTCCTGGGCACGCCCGACCCCGCCACCGGGGACGCGGTGAAGGTGGGCGTCGTCTCCGACGGTGCCACCCAGGCGTTCGACAACACCTCCGAGCTGGTCGCCGCCAAGGCCGCGGCCGACTACTGGAACGAGTACAAGGGCGGCATCGCGGGGCACAAGGTCGAGACCGTGACCTGCGAGACCAAGAACGAGCCGACCGGCGCGACCGACTGCGCCAACAAGATGATCTCCGACGGCGTGGTCGGCGTGGTCGTCGGGCAGTCCGCCGTGGCGGCCGACATCTGGAAGCCGTTGCACGAGGCCAAGGTCCCGGTGATGTTCCTGGCCGCGAGCGGCGAGGGCCCGCTCACGGACCCCGACACCACCTACAACCTCACGAACGGCTACGGCACCCTCTTCACGCTGCCGGTCTCGATCGCCAAGCAGAACGAGGCCGAGCGCGTCGCGTTCGTCGTGATCGACGTGCCGCAGGCGCTCGAGGCCTTCGACGAGGCGGCGCCCAAGATGCTCGACGCCGCCGGGCTCGAGTACGACCTCATCAAGGTGCCGATCGGCACCGCCGACATGA
>JAEZAI010000159.1 GCA_023427825.1 Actinomycetes bacterium | reverse complement strand
GAGAGGGTCCACGACCGGGTCCATCTCGTCGCGCGGCGCTGTGCGGTGCGATGGAGTGGCGACCCGCGCCCGACGTTCGCCCTGACGGATGAGCTCGTTGAGCAGCGTGCGGCGAAGGTAGGCGCCGGGATCGTCGGGACGGTGCGAACGCCAGCGACGCCAACATCGTGCGAAGCCCTCGGCCACCGCGTCCTCGGCACCGTCGCGGCCGCCCAGGACGAGCACGGCGATCCGGAGCAGGCGCGCGCCCTGCTCCGCGTAGATCGTCTCGAACTCCTCCCGTTCCACCCTCACACCCCACCAGACCCGGGTGGTCGGCGGAAGGTTCCCTCGATCGATGGCACCTTCCCATGCACCCCGTCCGGGCGTAGGGTCGACATGGCGCCTCATCCCGAGGACGGCGGGCGCCGCGATGGGAGGGGAGGGCCGCTGCCGCCTCGCAGCTCGAGGTGAGCCTCGCGCTCGGCGAGCTCATCGAGTTCGACTCGCGGATCGTGCTGGACCTGGCGAGCGCCATGGCGCCCATCGCCGCCGCCACGGCCGACTCGGCCTGATCGCCGCTCCACCCCCCACCCCCGCGTTCGCGGGTCCGTCGCCAGGAGTTCCGCCACACTGGAGGAGTGACCGCGGCGGACCTGCGACGCGAGGTGGACGAGCAGCTGGCGCTGCTGGCCGCGGCCACGCGCTCGGTGGCGGGCGCCGCGCTCCACCGCTCGACGGTGGAGGTGGCGTTGGTCGTTCCCGCGCCGAGCTCCCTCGAGGACCGCGCCGCCTGGCGAAGCCGCTGCGTCGTGACCTGGGCGTTGCTCGACCACCTGCCCGTCGACGAGGTGCCGGACGCCGTGCCCGACCCCGTCGCCACCCAGGAGCTGGCGGCGATGGTCGACGACGCGATCGTGCGGTTGCGCTCGATCGTCCGGTCGCGGCTCGCTGCGACCCGGTCGATCCTGGGTGCGGGGCTCGCCGGCCGCCCGGAGTGGGACGAGTCGGACCCCGATCGCGAGGCGGCGATCGACTCGCTGGTGGTCATGCTGGCCATGACCGACCGGCAGCTCCTGGTCGACTGAGCGGCGCCGTGCCGTGTCCGGCCGATCTTGCCGTCGCGGAGTCGCTCAGCGGTCGAGGACCTCGTCGAGCCAGTCCCAGCACACCTCGTTGGCCACCTGCGGTGCCATGGGGCCGCAGTGGTACTGCGCGCCGTCGATCGCTGTCAGGTGCACCAGATCGCGCCGCTTCGCGTTCTTCAGCAACCGGTGCAGCGCGACCGGCTCGTCGCCGAACGCGGTGTCGCCCTCGTAAGTGGTCACGAGCGTGGGGGCCGTGATCTTCTCGGCCACGCCGAAGAGGTCGTACTTCTCGATCGTGCGGGACAGGTCGTACCAGTCCGTGGGGTGGCCGCCCGCCTTCACCTCGTCGTGCGCGACCGGCGAGAAGATCTCCAGCGTCTTCTTGAGCGAGAACAGCTGCTCGGGGGTCGCGCCGGGGACGATGCCGTCGTTCCACGCGCCGTTCACATCGTCCTTGCTCCCGCTGGAGGCGATCTTCCGGAGGAAGCCCGGGTAGTCGAGGATCGTGCGCGTGGAGCCCGGGTCCGCGATCAGCGCGGCGAGTCGGTGCTCGAACGCCGCGGCCCGGGGCGTCAGCTCGCCACCGAAGCTGATGCCCCGGACCGCGATCTGGTCGGAACGGACGTCGCCGCGGTCCTCGAGCACGTCGACGATCGGCGTGATCACGTGTTCCCAGTCGTGACGGAACGGGATGTTGTGCAGGAACAACATGCCGCCCTGTCCGGGCCCCTCGAAGACGAGCACGTTGTAGCCGCGCTCGAGGGCGGCGAGCCCTCCCTGCGAGAGCATGTCGACGTGCTGCCCGTCCGAGCCGTTGTTCATGATGATCGTGGGCCGGGCCTTCCCGTCGTCGGACGGGCGGAGGAACCACGCGGGCATCGGCTGGTCGATCCCGGGTGAGCGGATCTCGAGCTCCTCGACCGTCGGCTCCATGAGCGCGAGGCCGCTGCGGAACGACGCGGTCATCGCCCGGTAGACCTCGGCCTCGGCGTCGGGCGTCGACGTGCCGAGCACCCAGTAGAGGGCCTGGGCGTAGTACTTGGCGGAGCGGAGGTAGCGGTCACGAGCGGTGACGTCGCGACCTGCCCGCTGGGCCGACAGCCCCGATTCCTGCAGCCGGTTCCCCATGGCGAGGAACGCGTCGTAGACGGACTGGTACGTCGCTCCGCCGGACGCCGAGTTCGCCTGGGCGACCACCGAGGTGACCTCGCCGGCCACGCCGGTCTGGCCCACGGCACCGAGTGCGAAGAGCGACTGGAAGTTCAGGTCGGCCTGCTGGAAGAGCGCGACGTCGCCGTTGCCGAGCGCCGACTGCGCCGAGGTGAGCGGCACGGTGGTCGGCGCCGACGGGGTGCCGTGGCTGACCGGCTGGCCGAGGTCCTGCGCGTCGGTGGTGCAGGCGACGGCCGCGGCGGCGACGCCGGCGGTACCCGCCGCGAGCAGCAGCTGCCGGCGGGTCGTGGACGGCGCCTCGGCCACCTCGTGGGGCATCGTGGGCGCGGAGGAGGATCGATGGGCCATGTGTTCTCGTCGGCCGGCGTCCGTCCGTCCTGAGCGGTCCCCAGCTCGGCTCACCGCCGCTCGGTCGTGCGATCGACGACCTCGAGGTCGGGGACGTGCACCAGAAAGAGGGGGCACAGCGACTCACCCGGGTGTGGTGTCGTCAGCCTGCGTGGGCCGGGCGACCCTACGTTCTCCATTCGGGCCCCCGACCGGCCGACACATATGACATGGGACAGGCGACCGCGCGAACGAGGTGGCTCCGGATGCCCGCGCCTGCGCCGACCACCCGCTCCGGCGGGGACGTCATCGCCGGGATGAGGGTGAAGGCGCTGATCGCCGGCGCCATGTTGCTGGTCGGCGGCCTGTTCTCGGTCGTGACCAGCGGCGACATGGATCGGAGGGCGTCGATCTGGATGCCGCTCGCCGTCGGAGCCATCTCCACCGCCGCCGGCGCGCTCCTGCTCCTCGTCCGACGAGCCGGTACGGAGCTGGCCCTGCACCTGGCGATGCTGCTCGGTGCAGCGGTGATCGTTGTCACCGTCGGTCTCAGCAACGACGTCGTGGGACTGGTGACCGGTGCCGGGTTCATGGTGTGGGTCTCCGTCTACGCCGCCTGCTTCTTCTCGGTCCGGCAGACGATCGCCCACGTGGCCGTGTCGTACCTGGCGCTCGCCGTCGTGGTCATCCACGTCGCGCCGTCCGACTCGCCGCTCGTCATCGGAGGCAGCCTGGTCAACTCGATCGTGATGGGATGCTGCGCCGGATGGCTGTCGGTCCGGCTCCGTGCCGCCGCGCTGGTCGATCCCCTGACCGGCGTCGCCAACTCGCGGGCGTGGCGCAGCGTGATCGCCGACGAGTTCGAGCGCGCCGACCGGAGCGGCCACCCGCTGTCGGTCGCCTTCGTGGACGTCGACGGCCTGAAGCAGCTCAACGACACCGACGGGCACTCCGCCGGCGACCACGCGATCGCCGCCGTCGCCCGCGCCCTGAGCGACGGCGTGCGTTCGTTCGACGTCGTGGCCCGCATCGGCGGTGACGAGTTCATCGTCCTGCTGCCGGATGCCACCGCCGAGATGGCCCGCGTCGCACTCGGCCGCGTCATGGACGCATCGCCCGTCCCGTTCTCGGTGGGGGTCGCGCAGCGCCGGTCCGGTGAGTGCCCCGACGAGGTCGTCGAGCGGGCGGACCACGAGATGTACGAGATGAAGCGCGAGCGGCGCCAGCGCGCTCGCAGGGACCGTCCGTCCACGGACGAGGCGAGTCCCACGCCGCGCTCCCCCGGCCGTCCTCGTCCGATGGCGGAGCGGGGCTGAGGCCGGACGCGTCCAGCGGCCGTCGTCGGTTCGCGGGACCCGGTGGGCAACACTGGGGACGTGGCGCCCGACGAGGTGGAGGAGCAGCTGGCCGGCGGCGTCGCCAACGCAGGAGGGGTGACGCGCCTCGGTCCGCACGTCCTCCGCCCGTCCAACGCCCACACGACCTCGGTCCACGCCTACCTGCGCTGGCTGCGCGACGCCGGGTTCCACGGCGCGTCGGCACCGGTCGGCGTGGACCCGGACGGGCGGGAGCGGCTCGCGTTCATCGCGGGCGAGGTGGCCGTGCCGCCGTACCCGGCCTGGGTGCAGACGTACGAGGCGTTGGCGAGCGTGGCCGAGCTGATGGCGGGGCTCCACCGGGCGGCCGCCGGCTTCGACGCGGGAAGCTACGCCTGGAGCGACGAGATGGCGGACCCATCGGGCGGCACCGTGATGTGCCACAACGACGTGTGCCTGGAGAACGTGGTGTTCCGCGACGGACGTGCGGTCGGCCTCCTGGACTTCGACTTCTGCGCACCGGGCCGGCCCGCCTACGACGTCGCCGCCTTCGCCCGCATGTGCGTGCCGGTGGACGACGACGAGAACGCCGCCCGGCTGGGTTGGCTCGACGCCGATCGTCCTGCGCGGCTGCGGGTCGTCGCCGACGCGTACGGCCTCGACGGTGACGGGAGGGCCGAGGTGCTGGCCTGCCTGGACGACGCGGTCGCCCGCGGCGGCGAGTTCGTGCTGCGCCACGTCGAGGCTGGCGATCCCGGCTTCGTGGTGATGTGGCAGGAGATGGGCGGGATGGAGCGCTTCGACCGCCGCCGCCGGTGGTGGGCCGCGGCGCGGTCGTCGTTCGAGCTCGCGCTCGGCTGACGTCTCGGCCACGGTGCCGGATCCATGGTGCGGAACCCGAGAGGGATGTCCTCGTGGACCCCTCTCTCCGGTCAGAGGTTGGTGGCGTCGGGCGGGACGACCGCCGGGTCCGGCAACGCGTCCGCCTCCACGTGGACGTCGGTCCTGGCCGGGTCCTCGGGGAGGCAGCCGAGCCCGTAGGCGGCCATGGAGAGCGACCCGAGCTGGTACCCGCCGACGAGCAGGTCCAGCCCGGTGCCGGCGGCGTCGGCCATGCCGGCGACATAGGCCAGCGGCAGGAAGTGGTCGGGGGTCGGCACCGCCAGGCGGAAGTCGGGATGCTCGGCGAGCGCGGCGAGGTCGCCCGGGTGATCGGTCAGGATCTCCCGCGCCGCCAGGTCGAACGAGCGCGCCCACTCGGTGCCGTCGTCCGGCAGTCGGGGGTCGAGCAGGCGGAGGTTGTGCACCACGTTGCCGCTGCCCACGACCAGGACGCCGCGGTCGCGCAGCGCGGCCAGCCGCCGGCCCAGCTCGAGGTGGTAGGCGATCGGTTCGGTGCCGTTGATCGAGAGCTGGACCACGGGGACGTCGGCGTCGGGATACATGTGCGCCAGCACGGACCACGTGCCGTGGTCCAGTCCCCAGCTGTCGCGGTCGAGTCCGACGTAGGTCGGACCGAGCGCCTTCGCCACCTCCTCGGCCACCTCCGGCGATCCGGGTGCCGGGTAGTCGAACGCGAAGAGGGCGTCGGGGAAGCCGTAGAAGTCGTGGATGACCGGCGGCGCCGCCATGGCCGTGACGGCCGTGATGTTCACGTACCAGTGGGCGGACACGCACACGATCGCCCGCGGCCGGCCGACGGCGGCACCGACGTCCGCCCAGGTCTCGGTGTAGGCGTTGTGCTCGAGGGTGTTCATGGGGCTGCCGTGCCCGATGAACACCGCCGGCATGGGTGTGGTCTCGTCGGCCATCGTCGCCTCCGGGTCGTCGCTCGGAACCTACCGCCCCCGTCGAGACGTCGGTCGACCGGGATCCGATGCCGTCGGAGGGCGACGCCCGCCGGACCTCCAGGGAGAGAATGGGCCGATGTCGGAGCGCATGCACAGGCCCAGCGGCGAGCAGCCCGACGGCCTGGTGGACTCGGTGTTCGACGCCGCGAGGGAGCGGCTGGCGATGGACCCGCCGCCACTCGACCGGGCCCGGTCGCCCGAGGAGCTCGCCGCGGCCGCCGGCAGGACGATCACGCCCGACGGCATCGGACCGGACCGGGCGCTCGGCCTGTTCACCGACGTGCTCGCCCCCGCCTGCCTGTCCATGGACCACCCCAGGTACCTGGCGTTCGTGCCGAACGCGGCCACCGAGGCGTCGACCGCGTTCGATCTGCTCGTGAGCGCCAGCAACATCTACGGCGGCTCGTGGTTGGAGGGCGCCGGCGCCGTCCACGCCGAGAACGAGGCCTTGCGGTGGTTGTCGGACCTGGCCGGCATGCCCCCGGGGTCGGGCGGCACGTTCGTGTCCGGCGGCTCGATCGCGAACCTCTCCGCTCTGGCGGTGGCCCGTCACGTGTGGCGGTCCCGGCGACCGTCGGGCGCCACGTCGACGCCCGAGGCCGGAGCCCGGCCCGTGGTCGTGGTGTCGAGCGGGGCCCACTCGTCGGTCGGCGCGGCGCTGGACCTGCTCGACCTCGAGCCGTTGGTGGTGCCGGGCGACGCGCTGGGCCGGTTCTGTCCGTCCGAGCTCGACGGCGCCGTGCTCGACGACCTGGACGCGATCTCGGACTCGGTCGTGGCGGTCGTCGCCACGGGCGGCATGACCAACAC
>JAEZAI010000153.1 GCA_023427825.1 Actinomycetes bacterium | reverse complement strand
ATGGAGGAGATGGCGCTCGCCGGCGTCACCACGCCGTCCAACCAGGACGTCGCGTGGATCACCTCGGCCGAGCACCCGTGGCGGCGCGGCGACCGGGACGCCCACGTCGCCGACGGCGACCTGATCGCGCTCGGCGGCGGCGTCGTTCGCGGCGGCTACGTGGGCGAGCTCGGGCGGACCCACGCCGTCGGCGGTGGTCACGACGCGCTGCTCGGCCGCCTCGCCGACCTGCGCGGTCGCCTGATCGAGGCCTGCCGTGCCGGCGAGCCCGCGAGCGTGCTGCTCGACGCCTATCGCGACGCCGGGGTGACCCCGCCGCCGGCCCCGATCGCACGAGGGCTCGGGCTGGGGTTCGACCTGCCGATCGTCGCGCCCGACCTGCCGGCCACCGCCGGGTCCGAGCTGCTCGACCCCGGCGTGGTGTTCGCGCTGACGAGCTTCGTGTGGGAACCGGGGGCGGGCGCGGCGATCGCGGTCGACCCGGTGCACGTGACCGACCGGGGCCCCGAGCTCCTCAGCACCACCTCCGGCACCTCGGCCGCCACCAGCCACCCCACGAACCCACAGGAGCGAGCGTGACCGACATCCCGGCCCCCGAGGAGATCGTCCGGTACGAGAAGGACGTGGCCAACCGGATCGCCACGATCACCTTCGACCGTCCCGACCGGCTCAACGCCCCCACGATCGGGGCCCGCCGCCGCTACGGCGACCTGATCTTCAAGGCCAGCCTGGACGACGACGTCAAGGTGCTCGTGATCCGGGGCGAAGGCGACGACCTGGGCTCGGGCGCAGACCTGGACGAGCTGATGGCCAAGCGGGAGGGCGACGCCGCGCTCCGCGAGGAGTTCGGCGTGGAGGACGACGACGACATCACCATGCCGCCGCCACGGAACTATCGGAACGGGGCGTCGCTGGTGCAGTGGTACGCGGACCCCCGGGCCGGCTGCCGCTCCCTCCAGGACTTCAAGAAGATCAGCATCCTCGAGGTCAAGGGGTACTGCTACGGCTGGCACTTCTACCAGGCGGCGGACGCGGACCTGGTCGTGTCGTCCGACGACGCGCTGTTCGGCCATGCCGCCTTCCGCTACGTCGGCTACGCCCCGCGCATGTGGCAGTGGGCGACGCTGATGGGCCTCCGGAAGTTCCAGGAGATGGTGTTCACCGGACGACCCTTCACGGCCGCCGAGATGGCGGAGCTCAACTTCATCAACAGCGTCGTGCCGCGCGACCAGCTCGAGGCCGAGACGGCCAAGTACGCCATGGCCTGCGCCAACAACCTGCCGACCGACACGGTGTTCGCCCAGAAGGTGTTCTTCGAGATCATGAAGCAGCACCAGGGCGAGCACATGGGCAGCCTCATCAGCGCCTGGCTCGAGTCCATGCGGGGTCCGCTCAAGCCCGATGCCGACCGTTCGGTCATCGGCCTGGACCGGGACACCATGGCGTCGGGCCTCAACAACGCGGTCAAGGGCAACGACCGCAACTTCCCGCCCGAGTGGCGCCTGTCCAAGTCCGGTCGGGAGCAGCCCGAGTGAGCGACGGCGCGGACGCCATCCGACCGCTCGCCGGGCTGCAGGTCGTCGACCTGTCGACCTGGATCGCAGGCGCGTACTGCTGCCGGCTGCTGGCCGACGCCGGTGCGACCGTCACGCGGGTCGAGCCCGTCGGCGGGCACCCGCTGCGGGGGTGGTCGGCCTCGGGTCGTTCCGCCGGCGCGCTGCACCGGCACCTGTCCGACGGGGTCGCCGCGACGTCCGCGGACGACCTCGATCGAGTTCTGGCCACGGCGGGAGCATGCGTGTGGTCGCCCGGTGCAGCGTTGGACCCCCTCGCGATCCGGACCGCCCACCCGCACCTCTCCGTCGTGGCCATCTCCCCCTTCGGTCTGGACACGCCGTGGAGCGACCATCCGGCCACCGAGTTCACGCTCCAGGCGTGGTCCGGCGGCATCATCGGCCTCGGCCGCGGTGCGGCGGAGCTCCCGCCCGTCCACGTGGCCGGCCAGGTCGGTGAGTGGCTGGCCGGCGCCTACGCCGCGGTCGGCCTCATGGCCGCCCTGCGCACCGCCGGCGGCGACCTGGTCGACGTGTCCATGCTCGAGGTGCAGGCGATGTGCCTCACCTACTACCCCGTCACCTTCCACGACGCCTTCGGCCGCCCCATGCGCAAGCGCCGGGCGCTGACGGTGCCCGGCGTGGCCGCCGCCAGCGACGGCCTGGTCGGACTCGGGGTCGGCACCGGGCAGCAGTGGCTGGACTTCTGCGTGATGGCCGGCCACCCCGAGTGGGCCGAGGACGCCTCGCTGTTCACGGAACGGGGGGCGCTGGCCGAGCAGATCGACGAGTGGGTCGGCGGGCAGACGGTCGACCAGGTGCTCGACGCGGCCACCGCGTTCCGCATACCGAACGCACCGATCGTGGATGGTGCGAACGCACCGGCCATCGAGCACCTCCGCGAGCGCGACGCGTTCCGGACCGACGCCGACGGCACGGTGCGACCGCGCCCGCCGCTCCGGTTCACCGCCGGCTCCGTTCCCGATGCCGGGGGTGCTCGCCCCAGGGATCGGGAACAGAGCGGGCGCGACCTGCCCTTCCGCGGGCTGCGGGTGCTCGACATGACCGCCTACTGGGCGGGGCCGTCGGCCAGCCATCTGCTCGCCCTGCTGGGCGCCGAGGTGATCCACCTGGAGTCGGCCCGCCGGCCCGACGGTGCGCGCCTGGTCGGCGGACGCTCGCAGGACATCGACCGCTACTGGGAGCAGGGGCCGATCTTCGCCGCGCTCAACACCAACAAGAAGAGCCTCACGCTCGACTTCGCCGAGCCGGCAGGCCTCGACCTGCTGCGCCGCGTCGCCGCCACCTGCGACGTGGTGATCGAGAACTTCACGCCTCGGGTCCTGGACCAGCTCGGGTTCTCGTACGAGTCGCTGCGGGGGCTGCGCGACGACATCATCGTCGTGCGGATGCCGGGCTTCGGGTTGGACGGGCCCTGGCGCGACCACGCGGCGTTCGCGTTCGTGATCGAGGATGCGTCGGGTCTGACCTGGCTCACCGGCCACCCCGACCAGCACCCGGTCGAGCCGTACTGCATCGGCGACTCGAACGCCGGGCTGCACGCGGCGTACGGCCTGCTCCTCGCCCTGGCCCATCGCGACGCGACGGGTCAGGGCTGCCAGGTCGAGGCCGCCATGGTCGACGCCGCGCTCAGCATCACAGCGGAGCAGGTGGTCGAGCACTCCACCAGCGGGATCCGCCTGGAGCGCGCCGGCAACCGCGGTCCCGCCGCCGCGCCGCAGAACCTCTACGACTGCTCCGACGCCGACGAGTACGGCCGCGAACCCGCCCGCGTGGCGATCTCCGTGGCCGGCGACGACCAGTGGCGGGCGCTGCGCGCCGCGCTCGGCGAGCCGGCCTGGGCCCAGGACCCGTCGCTCGACCGCCACGAGGGACGCCTGGCCGCGCACGACCTGCTCGACGAGCGGCTCCAGGAGTGGTGCAGCCGGCGGACGGCCGGCGAGGTGGTCGACGCCCTGTGGTCGGCCGGCGTACCGGTGGCCCGGGTCGAGCAGCCGCACCGCCAGCCCGACCTGCCGCCCCTGCAGGCGCGGCGCTTCTTCGAGGAGCTCGACCATCCGGTCATGGGCCCGGCCCGCTACAGCACGATCCCGTTCCGGATCTCCGGGCTGCCCGAGCGGCTCCACCAGCGCCACGCGCCGCTGCTGGGCGAGCACACCGCCGAGCTGCTCACCGAGCTGGGCGTCGACGCCGCCGAGCTGGCAGCGCTCGAGACGGACGGCGTGATCGCCACGGCGTTGGAGGGCGCGAGATGACGGTGCACCGCCCGGAAGGGAGCGTGCGGACCGACGCTGCCGCGCCGGCCGCCGACCGGGACCACGAGGTCGACGTCGTGATCGTCGGCTCGGGCGGGGGCGGCATGGTGGCCGCGCTCGCCGCCGCCGACGCGGGCGCCACCGCGGTCGTCCTGGAGAAGCGCGACCTCATCGGCGGCTCCACGGCCATGTCCGGCGGAGTGGTCTGGATCCCCGACCACCCGCTGCTGCGCGCCGACGGGGTTGACGACTCGTACGACGACGCCATGGCGCACTTCGAGGCGGTCGTCGGCGACGTCGGCGCCTGCTCGTCGACCGAGCGCCGCAGCGCCTTCCTCACCTCCGGCCCCGAGATGGTCGCGTTCCTGCAGGCACAGGGCGTCGGCTTCGAACGCTGCGTCGGCTACAGCGACTACTACTCCGACGAGAAGGGCGGCCTGGCCACCGGGCGGTCGATCGAACCGGTCCCGTGGGACGGCCGGCAGCTGGGCGACCTCGAGCCGAAGCTCCAGCCCGGGCTCGCCGCCGGTGCGGGGCTGGCGGTGAAGACCAACGAGGTCCGCACGCTCGCGCACTGGAACCGGTCGCCGCGGGCGTTCGGAACCGCCACCAAGGTGGTGCTGCGCACGTGGGGCGCCAAGGCCCGGGGCCGGCACCTGCTGACCAACGGCGCGTCGCTGATCGGCCAGATGCTCGCGATCGCGGACGCGCGGGGCGTGCCGGTGTGGACGGAGTGCCCGGTCACCGACCTGGTCGTCGACGACGGGCGCGTGGTCGGCGTGCACGCCACCCGCGAGGGCGAGCCGGTCACCGTGCGGGCACGGAAGGGCGTGCTGCTCGCGGCCGGCGGCTTCTCCCACAACGCCGAGATGCGCCGTGCCCACGCACCCGATCGACGTCAGCAACCCCGCTGGTCGATCGCGAACCCGGGCGACACGGGCGACGCCCTGCAGGCGGCCATGGACCTGGGAGCCCGGACCGACCTGATGGACGAGGCGTGGTGGCTGCCCACTCCGCGCGGCGGCAAGTTCGGGCAGTCGACGTTGGTCGATGCACGCTTCCGGCCGGGCGCGATCTTCGTGGACGCCGAGGGCCATCGCTTCGTCAACGAGGCCAACTCCTACATGGAGATCGGCCGCGCCATGTACGAGCGCGACCGCACGGCGCAGGCCGTGCCCTGCTGGCTGGTGTTCGACGACGGCTACCGGCGGCGCTACTCCCACGGCCTGTCCCGCCCGGGCAAGCTCCCGACGGGCCTGATCGAGAGCGGCACGCTCAAGAGGGCCGACACGATCGAGGCGCTGGCCACCGAGTGCGGCATCGACCCACACGGCCTGAGCGCCGAGATCGAGCGGTTCAACCGCGGGGCCGCCGAGGGCCGGGACCCCGACTTCGGCCGAGGCGCGTCCGCCTACAACAGGGCCATGGGCGACCCGGGGCACCGGCCCAACCCGTCGCTCGGCCCGCTCGCCCGCGCCCCCTTCTACGCCGTCGAGGTCGTGCCGTCCGACATCGGCACCTGCGGCGGACTCGTCACCGACGCCGACGCACGGGTCCTCCGGGACGACGGCGAGCCCATCCCCGGGCTCTACGCCGCCGGCAACATCACCGCCACCGTCATGGGCCGCCGCTACCTGGGCGCCGGCGCCAGCATCGCCAACACGCTGGTGTTCGGCTACCGGGCCGTCCGCCACGCCACCGGCCGGACGACGGCCGGACCGCTCACCCCACCCACACCGAACGACCTCGGAGCACGGGACCGACGATGACCGACACGAACACGACCGACACCGCAGCGGCCGAGGGCACCGAGCTGATCGACGCCGACTACTTCCGGTCGGGCCGGCTGATCCGCGACCCGTACCCCTACTGGGACGCGCTGCGCTCGGAGTGTCCCGTCCACCAGGAGCCCAACGAGGGCGTCTACATGGTGACCGGCTACGAGGAGGCGCTCGCCGTCTACCACGACCCCGGCACGTTCTCGTCGGTCAACTCGGTGATCGGCCCGTTCGGGAAGTTCCCGGTGCCGCTCGAGGGCGACGACCTGACCGAGCTGATCGAGGAGCACCGGAGCGCGCTGCCGTTCACCGACCAGCTCCCGTCGTTCGACCCGCCCAAGCACACCGAGCACCGCGGGCTGCTCATGCGGCTGTTCACGCCACGTCGCCTCCAGGAGAACGAGGAGGCCATGTGGCGTATCTCGAACGACCTGGTCGACGGCTTCGCCGCGTCGGGATCGTGCGAGTTCGTCGGCGACTTCGCCTCGCCCATGGCCATGCTGGTGATCGCGGACC
>JAEZAI010000144.1 GCA_023427825.1 Actinomycetes bacterium | reverse complement strand
CCGTGGCCGTGCTTGTCCATGCCGACCGCGATGCCGATGTCGTACCGGCCGGAGCGGATGGCATCGGCCGTCAGCTGCAGGGCGGTCGCTGCGGTGGCGCACCCGTTGTAGACGTCCATGAACGGGTTGCCGGTGAGCCCCAGTCGACCGGTGACGGCGTCGGGGTTGTCCACCTCGAAGCTGCCGCCGAAGCCGAACTGGACCTGCGGCCACGTGACGCCCGCGCCCGGGCGGGCGGCGCGCGCGGCGTCCGCGGCCATGTCGATGGCCGACTCGTCCCCGAAGCGCCCGAACGGGTGCAGGCCCACGCCGATGATCGCCACGTCGGTCATGTCACGCACCTCCGGTGCTCGGCGCGAAGGCGAACGTCATCACCTGGGTGCCGTCCGGGTCGGTGCGGAACGGCAGGACGACGAGCTCGACCTCCATGCCGATCCGCAGCCGCTCGGGGTCGCTCTCGGTCAGGCGTCCCTCCACCCGGACCTCGTCGCCGAGCTGCACCAGACCGACGCCGAACGGCTCGAACGTCTCGGGCGTCTCACCCCCCTTGTACGGCTCCTTGGGCAGGAAGCCCTGGGTGGTGAAGGTCCACAGCGTGCCGCGGCGGGGGAGCAGGTGCTCGTCGACCGCGGTCGAGCCGCACCGGGCGCACGACGGGGGACGCGGGAACGTCACCGAGCCGCAGTCGCTGCAGCGACCGCCGATCAGGCTCGGCTCGTCGCTCGGCCACGTGAACACATCGTCGGCGAACGCGACCTGGGCCACCGTGATCCCCCCATCGGTCGGCCCGTGCCGGTCGCCCGGGCCCTCGGAACTGCATCGGAACTGCGTCGGAACGGCTCGGTGATGTGCCCCCGGCACGCCTTCGAGACCCGGTGTCGCACCGGACGATCCGGACCGTAACCGACCGCCACACCGGCGTCGACGGCGGCGCGGGTCGCCTGTACCGCTGGGCGAGAACGGTCTTCTCATCAGATGAGCGGGCGCTCACTTACATGGTACGGTTCCGAGGCCGGCGCCGCGGCGGCTGCTGCGGCGGAGCAGGTCGATCGGGGGGTCGAGATGACCGACGTGATGCGGGGCGTCCGTGTCCTGGAGGTGGCCGAGCACACGTTCGTGCCCGCAGCGTCCGCGCTGCTCGCCGACTGGGGTGCCGAGGTCATCAAGATCGAGCACGTGGAGCGCGGCGACGCCATGCGCGGGCTCATGTCGAGCGGTGTCGGGATCCTCAACTCCGAGGTCCACGTGCTGCTCGAGCACTCGAACCGCGGCAAGCGCAGCCTGGGCCTGGACCTGTCCACGCCCGAGGGGCTCGACGTGCTGGGACGGATCGCCGCCACGTGCGACGTCTTCCTCACCAACAAGCTGCCGAGCGTCCGCACCAAGCTCGGCATCGACGTCGACGACGTGCGCCGGATGAACCCCGACATCATCTACGTGCGCGGGACCGGCCAGGGCAGTCGCGGCCCGGACGCCGACAAGGGCTCCTACGACGTGCTGTCGTACTGGCACCGCTCGGGCATGGCCCTCGGCGTGAAGCAGCCCGACGCCGACATGGTCCCGCCGCCCCCCGCTCCGGCGTTCGGCGACTCGATCGGGGCGATGACGATCGCCGGTGCGATCATGGGCGCGCTGTTCCACCGTGAGCGCACCGGCGAGTCCACGGTCGTCGACGTGTCGCTGCTGGGCGTCGGTCTCTGGTCCATGGGTGCCGCGCTCGCGCTGTCGCTGCAGCTCGGCATCCCGTGGGGTCCGCCGCCGCCCGGCACCTCGCGGAACCCGCTCGTGGCGACGTACCGGGCGAAGGACGGCACGTTCGTCTCGTTCTCGTGCCTCCAGGCCATCCGCTACTGGGCCGAGGCGTGCGACCTCCTCGGCCGGCCCGAGCTGGCGACCGACGAGCGCTTCTCCAGCCACGAGGCGCTGGCCGAGCACGCCGGCGCCGCCGGCGACGAGGTCGCCGCCGCGATCGCGGCGCACGACGCGGACGAGTGGCGCAAGCGGCTCGAGGATTTCAGTGGCCAGTGGACGATCGTGCAGGACACCCTCACGGCGTCGGAGGACCCGCAGACCGTGGCCAACGGCTACGTCGTCGACTGCGAGACGGCATCGGGCGCGCCGTTCCGCCTGGCCGGGGCACCGGTCCAGTACGACGAGCGACCGCCGCAGCCCCGGCGAGCACCGGAGTTCAACGAGCACGGCGACGACATCCTCCAGGAGGTCGGCTACGACTGGGACGCCATCGTCGCCCTGAAGGCCAGTGGCACGGTCGCCTGAGGGCCGCCGGTCCACAGTCGGGAGGGGCGGTCCGTGCGCATCGGCGTGATGATCGGCCCCGAGCGGGCCCGCTACGACACCAAGGTCGACCGGCTCCGCCGGGACGGGCGATGGGCCGAGGAGGCCGGGTTCGCCACCGTCTGGGTGCCCCAGATCCCCGACGAGTTCGACGCGCTGACCGCAGCGGCGCTGATCGGCGCCGAGACCGAGCGGATCGAGATCGGCACCGCCGTGGTGCCCGTGCAGCCCCGCCATCCGGTGGCGCTCGCGCAGCAGGCGCTGTCGGTCCAGGCCGTCTGCGGCGGCCGGCTCCGGCTGGGGCTCGGGGTGTCGCACCACTGGATCATCGACGAGATGCTCGGGCTGCCCTACGAGCGCCCGATCGCCACCATGCGGGACCAGCTCGACGTGCTCGGGCCCGCCCTCGCCGGCCGTCCCGGCACGGTCGACGTGGAGAACGACTCGTACCGCGTCCACGTGCCCCTCGACGTCACCGACGTGGGTCCCACGCCCGTCCTGATCGCGGCGCTCGGCCCGCAGATGCTGCGGCTCGCGGGTGAGCGGACCGACGGGACCATCCTCTGGATGGCCGACGAGCGCTCGATCGAGCGCCACGTCGCGCCCCGGATCAACCGGGCCGCACAGGAGGCCGGCCGCCCGGCCCCGCGGATCGTCGCGGGCGTGCCGGTGTGCGTGTGCCCCGACGACCGGGTGGACGAGGCCGTGGCCCGCACCAATCGCCTGCTGTCCGAGGCCGAGGTGTCGCCCAACTACCAGCAGCTGCTCACCCATGGCGAGGCGCGCGAGGTCGGCGACATCCTGGCGGCCGGCAACGAGACCGCCGTGACCAAGCGCCTGCGGTCGTTCGCGGACGCCGGCGCCACCGACGTGTCCATCCGGGTGGTGCCGATCGGCGACACCCGGGACGAGCTGATCGCGTCACGCCAGCGCACGCGTGACTTCCTCTCCTCGCTGCAGGGCGAGCTGACCTGACCGCCGACGCACCCGGAGGTGCCGCCATGCCACCCACACGTTTCCTCGACGTCCCGGTGTTCGACGCCGACAACCACATGTACGAGACCAAGGAGGCGCTGACGAAGTTCCTCCCCGACCGCTACCGCGGCGCGATCGACTACGTGGAGGTCCGGGGCCGCACCAAGATCGCGGTGCGGGGGCGGATCAGCGAGTACATCCCCAACCCCACGTTCGACGTGGTCGCGCGGCCCGGCGCCCAGGAGGACTACTTCCGGCACGGCAACCCCGATGGCAAGTCACGCCGGGAGATCTTCGGCGAGCCCATGCGGGCGATCGATGCGTTCCGCGAGCCGGTGTCGCGCCTGGCGCTCATGGACGAGCAGGGCATCGACCGCGCCCTCATGTTCCCCACGCTCGCGAGCCTGATCGAGGAGCGCATGCGTGACGCGCCCGAGCTGGCCCATGCGGTCGTGCACGCCCTCAACGAGTGGATGTACGAGACGTGGCAGTTCGACTACGCGGGTCGCATCTTCGCCACTCCGGTGATCACGCTCCCGATCGTGGAGCGGGCGATCGAGGAGCTCGAGTGGGCGGTCGAGCGCGGTGCTCGCGTCGTGCTCATCCGACCGGCGCCACCCTCCGGGGTCCGGGGGCCGCGCTCGTTCGGCTTCGAGGAGTTCGACCCGTTCTGGGAGAAGGTCGTCGAGCACGACGTGTTGGTCGGCATGCACTCGTCGGACAGCGGCTATGACCGCTACACCAACGACTGGATGGGCAGCGACAGCGAGATGCTGCCCTTCCAGCCCCAGGCGTTCCGGATGCTGTCGCAGTGGCGCCCGGTCGAGGACGCCGTCGCCGCTCTCATCTGCCACGGCGCGCTGTCGCGCCACCCCGCCCTGAAGGTGGCGGTCATCGAGAACGGCAGCAGCTGGGTGGCGCCGCTGCTCGGCAACCTGGCCGACACCTACAAGAAGATGCCCCAGGACTTCCTGGAGGACCCGGTCTCGGTCTTCAAGCGCAACATCTACGTGAGCCCGTTCTGGGAGGAGGACCTCGGCGCGCTGGCGGAGCTGATCGGGACCGAGCACGTGCTGTTCGGCTCCGACTACCCGCATCCCGAGGGCCTGGCCGACCCTGCGAGCTACGTGGACGAGCTGGCCGGCCTGCCCGACGAGGACATCCGCAAGATCATGGGCGCCAACCTGGCCTCGCTGGTCGGGGTCGAGGACACGGTCGTCGCCTGAGCCCGGTTCCGCCCCGGTCCTCGCCGTCGTTCCGGGTGCGGTGGCGACCGGAACGACCGCCAGCGCGCCCGCGATGATCAGCCGGCCTGCTCCCGGGCCCGGGCGAGCAGCCCGCGGGCGATCACGATCCGCTGGATCTCGTTCGTGCCCTCGCCGATGACCATGAGCGGCGCGTCCCGATAGTAGCGCTCGACGGGCAGGTCGGTGGTGTAGCCCACGCCGCCGTGGATGCGCATGGCCTCGGTGGCCAGCTCGAGCGCGGTCTCGCTGGCGAAGAGCTTGGCCATGCCGGCCTCCACGTCGCAGCGCAGGCCCGCGGCCTTGCGCTCGGCGGCGTCCCGGGTGAGCAACCGCGCTGCCTGCAGCTTGGTGGCCATGTCGGCGAGCTTCATCTGGATCGCCTGGTGCTGGGCGATCGGCTTGCCGAAGGTCTCGCGCTGCTGCGCGTAGGTGAGCGCGGCGTCGAACGCGGCGCGGGCCACACCCACGGCCCGCGATGCGATGTTGATGCGCCCGATCTCGAGCACGCCGAGGATCTGGGGTAGGCCTCGGCCCGGCTCGCCGACCAGGTTGGCGGCCGGCACGCGGTGCCCGGAGTACGACATCTCCACCGTCTCGGTGCCTCGGTAGCCGAGCTTGCCGACGTGGCTCGACACCGTGATGCCCTGGAACGAGGGGCCGGGCTCCTTCTCGACGACGAACGTGGAGATGCCCTCCTCGGTCCGCGCCACCAGCGCCACGATGCCGGCGCGCTCGCCGTTCGTGACCCAGGCCTTGGTCCCGTCGATCACGTACTCGTCGCCGTCGCGCACCGCGCGGCACGCGATGTTCTGGGTGTCGCTCCCGGCGTCCGGTTCGGACAGCGACATGGCGCCGCGGACCTCACCCGTGGCCATGGCCGGCAGCAGCCGCTCGCACTGCTCCTCGGTGCCGTGGCGCAGGAGCAGGGTGGCGGCCATCGTGTGGGTGTTCACGATGCCGGTCAGGCTCATCCAGCCGTAGGCCAGCTCCTCGATGACGCCCACGTAGGTGAGGAGGTCCAGACCCAGACCGCCGAAGCGCTCGGGGATGGTCACGCCGAAGAGCCCCAGCTCGCGCATGGTGGCGACGATGTCCGCCGGGAACTCGTCCCGGTGCTCGAGCGCGGAGGCGGCTGGGATGACGTCGCGGGCGACGAAGCGGCGGACGGTCCCGGTGATCTCGGCGCGGACGTCGGGGTCGGTGGGCGGCGTGGTCAGCTCCATCGGGGCACCCACCCTCGTGGGTGGGCGGCGCCGATGTCTGCGTAGGTGAGGATGCCGGGCGGGGATGCCACCACGACCGGCACGGCGTTGAGGGCCGGCACGGCCGTGATGATGTGGCCGATGGCCATGAAGTCCTCCAGTGTCTCGCCCTCGAAGTCGGGCGGGGGCAGGAAGTCCAGCGCCGCGGTGACCGTGGGCAGGCCCTCCACGCGGATGACCCAGCCGTCGCGCTCGATCACCCAGTCCGGGTCGAGCGTGGACCCCTTCTTCCAGCGCACGCTCAGCTCGACGACCGTGCGGCCGCCCACGCGGCCCTGCCAGCTGGCGGCGACACCCGCCACGTGGTCCGCCGGGATCGTCCAGGACGCCATCTCGACGTCCTCGGTGGTCCGAGCGAACTCGGTCTCGCAGACGACCTCGTCGAGCTCGACGCCGAGCACGTCGGCGACCATCGCCACCGCCTCGCCGAACACCGCGGTGCCGCGTTCGGCCATGGCCGGCAGCTCGGGGTCGTCGATCGGCCGCCCGAAGCCGGCGGGCCGCTCGGTGTCGGGTGAGTCGTAGAACGTGGTGTCCGCGGTCTCCGCCACCACCACCTTGTCGATGCGGCTGCAGATGCCGGCGACGGTGACGGCGACCAGCTCGGCGAAGCCGGGGCTCACCCCGGTGCCGAACAGCGTGGAGCCGCCCTGCGCGCACGCGGCGGCCAGTCGGTCGCGATCGGACCCCAGCCGGCCGCCGGTGATGAACGCGGCGGTCGTCACCACGTTCACGCCGCTGGCCAGGATGCGCTCGAGCTCGTCGACCGACGGCCACATGGGGTTGTAGACGACGCAGTCGGGGCGGAGCGCCAGGAGCGCGTCGACGTCGTCGGTGGCGGTGACGCCGAGCGGGTCGATGCCGACGAGCTCGCCGACGTCCCGGCCGACCTTCGCCGCCGACCAGGCGTAGCAGCCGACCAGCTCCAGTCCGGGGTTCTCGGCGATCGCCCGCACGGACTGCGTCCCCACGTTGCCCGTGGTCCACTGCACCACCCGCACCGGTGGTGCGGCCGTGTCGATGGTCATTCGATGCGTCCCGTCATTGGATGCGTCCCCCCGAACGAAGTGCTGTGCACCTGCACAGCAGTCCGCTGATCCTAGCGATCCGGGGGTTCGGCCGGGGCCGTGCGCCGGCCGCGGTGCGGCGGTGCGATGCCGGCCAGCTCGGACAGGACCGGCAGGAGCTCCGCGGCCAGGTCGTCGTCGGCCAGGTCGGCCACGAACGGGTGGGAGACCGCACCGATCGCCGCCGAGAGGACCGCGGCGCGCACCCGGCCGGCCGGACGGTGGTCGTCGCCGACGAGCACCCGGAACAGCCGGCTCCAGAGCTCGCGGGACGGGCCGTGCTCGCCGAGCAGGCGAAGGAGGACCGGGTCGGCCTGCAGGGTGCTCCACGCGGTCCGGTCCACGACGACTGCGTGGACGATCGACGAGAGGAGCTCCCGGCGTGCCGACG
>JAEZAI010000129.1 GCA_023427825.1 Actinomycetes bacterium | reverse complement strand
GCGCCGGCCGGACCGGTCGAGGTGGCGCCCGGCGAGCTGGTCACCCGCGAGGGCGTGCCGGCGCCGGGCGAGCTGCTCGGCATGCGGGCCTTCGACCTCGTCGGCACCGACCCGTCGGGTGACGCCGTCGCCATCGGCGTGCTCGGCGCCCCGCACCGCACGCTGCTGGCGTTCCTGACCACGGGGTGCACGACCTGCCACCTGTTCTGGTCGTCCTTCGCCGAGGGCGTGGAGCTGCCCGCACCCGACATCCGACTGGTCGTCGTGACCCAGGGCGCCGAGGCCGAGACGCCGGCTCGCGTCGCCGAGCTTTCGCCCGACGGCGTGGACGTGCTGCTGTCGAGCGACGCCTGGGAGGACTACGGCGTGCCGGTGGCGCCGTACTTCGCGCTCGTCGACGGCGACGAGGTGGTGGGCGAGGGTGCCGCGGCGTCCTGGCCCCAGGTCGTCGACCTGCTCGGCCGGTCGCTGGCGGACACGGGTCGCTCGCTGGCCGCCCCCGGCGACACCCGGCCGTCCCGTCGGGCGTTCCTGACCGGCCGGGACCGCACCGAGCGGATCGACGCCGAGCTCGCCGCCGCCGGCATCCGCCCCGGCGACCCGCGTCTCTACGAGCCGGTGATCGACGCCGAACCGGAGGACGGGCGATGAGCCCCGCACGCGCCGTCACGGCCGCCCGCACGATGAGCGCCCACGGCCTGTCGGTGCAGGTGCCGTCGGGCTGGGACGGCTCGATCCGCCGGCTCGCCGGCGACGCGAACGACACCCCCGCCACCGACGTCGGGCCGCTGGGCACGACGAACCCCGTGCTGCACGTGGCGAGCTTCCGACTTCCGGCCGTCCGGGGCGACTACGGCGGCGGCGCGGTCGAGCTGATGGGACCGCAGGACGTGTTCATCGCCCTGGTCGAGTTCGATCCCGAGGCCGGTGACACCCCGCTGTTCCAGACGGTGGGCCTGCAGCGGCCGCTGCGGGTCACGGACTTCGACCGTGCGACCATGCACCGGCCGCTGCAGGGCGCGAGCGGTCACCAGCAGTTCTTCCACGTGGACGGACGTGCCTTCGCCCTCTACGTGGCGCTCGGCGCCCACCGTCTCCGCGCCGTGTCGGTGCCGCGGGCGGACCGGGTCCTGGCGACGCTGTCGATCACGCCCGCGTGACCGGCCCGTGGTGAACCACGCGGCGCCGATGGAGCCCGTGCGGACGGTGCTCGTGGTCGCCAAGTCCCATCTCGACGTGGGCTTCACCGACCTCGCCGGCGCGGTGCGGGAGCGGTGGCTCCGCGAGCACCTCCCCAAGGCCATGTCGGTCGCCCGCCGGCTGCGCGAGCGCGGCGACGGGCCGAGGCTGTGCTGGACCGCCGGGTCCTGGATCGTCAACGAGGCGCTCGAGGAGCCCGATCGCGAGCTGCGGCTCGCCGTCGAGTCGGCGATCGAGGCCGGCGACCTGGCGTGGCACGCGCTGCCGTTCACGACCCACACCGAACTGGCCGACCGATCGCTCCTGGCGCACGGGCTCAGCTTCTCGGCCCGCCTCGACCAGTGGTTCGAGCGCCGGACCCGGGCCGCCAAGCTGACCGACGTGCCGGGCCACACCCGAGCGCTCGTGTCGCTCCTGGCCGATGCCGGGGTGGACCTGCTGCACGTGGGCATCAACCCGGCCGCCCCGGCGCCCGACGTGCCGCCGGTGTTCCGCTGGCGGGACCCGGCGGCGCACGGGGCGTCGCCCGGCGGGCCGACGCCGGAGGTGACGGTGGTCCAGCAGGCCGGGGCGTACGGCTCGCTCCAGGTGCTCGCCGGCACGGGCACCGCGGTGGACGTGTGGGTGACCGGCGACAACGACGGGCCGCCGACGCTCGAGGACGTCGTCCGGCACTGGGACGAGCTGCGCATCGCCCACCCGGGTGCGGAGATCCGCGCCGCCACGCTCGACGACGTCGCGGACGTGCTGCGCCTGGTGGCCGGCGCCCTCCCCGTGGTCACGTCCGAGATCGGCGACACCTGGGTGCACGGCGTGGCCTCGGACCCGTCCAAGACGGCGGCGTTCCGGGAGACGTGCCGGCGTCGCCGGCGGTGGATCGACGAGGGTCGCATCGCGGCGGAGGACCCGGCGCTGTGGCGGGCGTCCACGCAGCTGCTGCTGGTGGCGGAGCACACCTGGGGCCTGGACCAGAAGACGCACTGGCCGGACACCGAGCACTGGTCCGAGCAGCAGCTGTCGTCGGTGCGGCCCCGGCAGGCGACGCGGCGATTCGAGTGGAGCTGGAGCGAGCAGCGGACCTATCTGGAGCGCTTCCGCGAGGTGCTCGAGCGCGCCGGGCGGGTGGACCTGGCCGACGACGCCCGGGAGGGCATGCTCCTCACCGGTCCGGCGCCCGTCTCGATCGACGGCCTGGTCGCGCTGCACCGGCCCGAGGGCGGCGGACCGATCGCGGCCGCGCTCGGGGCCGTCGAGGTGGAGGTCGACCCGCCCGACGGCGCGCTCGTCGGCCTGCGCGCGACCAGGGCGGGCGGCACGGTGGAGCTCGTCGGGGGCGGCCAGGCGCTCGGCCGTGTCGGCCACCGGACCTACGACGCCGAGGACTACCGGCGGTGGTTCCAGACCTACAACGCCGGTGCCATGCCGCAGGACCGCGACTGGGCGCTGTGGGACAACACCAAGCCGGGACTCGAGCACAGC
>JAEZAI010000116.1 GCA_023427825.1 Actinomycetes bacterium | reverse complement strand
TGCACAGCAGGCCGCCGACCGGTGCCGTCGAGGACCAGGGGGAACGCACGTGACCGACTACGACGAGGTCGACTTCTTCACCGACGCATCGCTGCTCGAAGACCCGTACCCGTACTTCGAGCACCTGAGGGCGAAGTGCCCGATCGCCGACACGGGCAGCTACGGCGTGCTGGCGGTGACGGGCTGGGACGAGGCGTCGGAGATCTACCGCGACGTCGAGACCTTCTCGTCCTGCAACTCGGTGATCGGGCCCTTCGCCGAGTTCCCGGTGGCGCTCGAGGGCGACGACGTGAGCGCCACGATCGACCAGTTCCGCGACCAGCTCCCCATGAACGAGCACATGGTCACGATGGACCCGCCCATGCACACCAACGAGCGGGCCCTCCTCATGCGGCTCCTCACGCCCCGCCGCCTCAAGGAGAACGAGGAGTTCATGTGGGGCCTCGCCGACCGCCAGCTCGACGAGTTCCTGGCCAACGGTCGTTGCGAGTTCATCCGCGAGTACGCACAGCCCTTCGCCATGTTCGCCGTCGCCGACGTGCTGGGCGTGCCCGAGGAGGACCATCGCGAGTTCCGCCGGTTCTTCGGCATGAGCCAGCCTCCCGGCATGGTCAACCAGGAGGACGTGCGCGACGACGCGCCGCTCAACAAGCTCGACTCCCTGGACGAGTGGTTCGCCACCTACATCGAGGACCGCCGCGCCGACCCCCGGAAGGACATCCTCACCGACCTCGCGCTCGGGACCTACCCCGACGGGTCGATCCCGCCGGTCGTCAACGTCGTGCGCAGCGCCACGTTCCTCTTCGCCGCCGGCCAGGAGACCACTGCCAAGCTGCTGGCCACGTGCATCCAGCACCTGTGCGAGCACCCCGAGGTGCAGGACGAGCTGCGGGCCGAACGCGACCTCATCCCCGAGTTCATCGAGGAGGCGCTGCGCGTCGAGAGCCCGGTGAAGGCCGACTTCCGCATGACGCGCCGGACCACCACCGTCGGCGGCGTCGAGATCAAGGCCGGCACCCCGGTGATGCTGCTTAACGGCGCCGCCAACCGGGACCCCCGGCGCTTCGAGTGCCCCGAGGAGTTCCGCATCCGCCGGCCCAACTCCCGCGAGCACGTCGCCTTCGGTCGTGGCCACCACTCCTGCCCCGGCGGCCCGCTCGCCCGGGTGGAGGCGCGGGTCAGCCTGGAGCGGATCCTCGACCGCACCCGCGACCTGCGGCTGTCCGAGGAGCACCACGGGCCGCCCGGTGACCGCCACTTCGACTACGAACCCACCTGGATCCTCCGGGGCCTCACCAAGCTGCACGTGGAGTTCACGCCGGTCGAGGCGTCGGCATGAACGGCGCGACCGATCGAGCTGACAGCGGCCGGGTCGCTGTCGTCACCGGTGCCGCATCGGGCATCGGCCTGGGTGTGGCCAAGCGCCTGTCCGCCGACGGCCACGCCGTCGCGCTGCTCGATCGCAACGGCCCCGCGGCCGAGCGGGCGGCCGCCGACATCACCGCAGCCGGCGGTCGGGCCATCGGCCTGGAGTGCGACGTCGCCGACCACGCCGCGGTCGAGACGGCGTACGCGGTCGTGCGCGGCGACCTGGGCCCGATCACGATCGTGGTGACGAGCGCCGGCATCGAGTCCTTCGACCGGATCGAGGACATCACTCCCGAGCTGTGGGGACGAGTGATCGGCGTGAACCTCACGGGCACCTTCACCTGCCTGCAGCTCGCGATCGGCGACATGGAGGCGGCGGGATGGGGCCGCATGGTGACGATCTCGTCGTCCAGCGCGCAGTCCGGCGCCAGCCGCATGGCGCACTACGTGGCGTCGAAGGGCGGCGTGATCGGGCTCACCAAGGCGTTCGCCCACGAGCTCGCCAAGCGCAACATCACGGGCAACACGATCCCGCCCACGCTGGTCGACACCCCGATGGCCCGTCACGCCGAGGACAAGGGCGACGTGCCGCCGATCGACACGATCGCCGGCTTCGTGCCCCTCGGCCGCGCCGGCACGCCCGACGACATCGCGGCGGCCTGCTCGTTCCTCTGCAGCGACGACGCCAGCTACATCACCGGGCAGGTCATCGGCGTCAACGGCGGCATGTACATCTGACCCGCCCTCCATCTGCCACGACCCGTCCTGTTCCACCTCTTCGACGCCACCGCGTCGAAAACGTGGAACGAAACCCGCCCGGGCCGACGTTCAATCGCCAGCCCGGCCGGCGCGGTCCGGGCGGCTCGACAGCTCGACGGGGACGTACTCGGGATCCGACTCGTCGCGCATGCTGAAGCGCCACCGGCAGCACACGTCGCCGGGATCACGTCGCGGAGGGATCGCCAGGATGTCGACCTTCATGTTCGGGTCGTAGAGCTTCGTCGTGACGATCATGGACTTGGGGCACGTGGAGTGGCAGTTCTTCTCCAGGATGTCCGGCCGACCCATGGCCTCCCACTGGTCGACGGCCACGCACCGGTTGAACGTCATGATCCCGACGTCGGGTTCGGGCATCTCGAAGGTCAGGTCGAACGCCTTGCCCGGCATCGCAGTGGCGTCCAACTGGAGGTCCTTCATCCAGTCGGCGACCGTGCTCCCCGAGATCCCGAGGTACTCCGACATCAGCCGGGTCCGGGCCGGGAGCACCGTGTCGCCCCAGAGCTGGAACTGGATGTCGAACATCGTGTCGAGGCCGTCGCGCACCACGATCTGGGCGGCCCACCCCTCGATGCACTGGAGGAGGTACTCGTGGCTGCCGAGCACGAGCGTCACGAGCTCCGCCTTGGTCAGGTCCCGGAAGCGCTCGTCCGGGCTAAACAGGCCGGTGTAGACGACGCGGGTCCGGGATCGGTCCGATTCGGGCACGGTCTGGTTGGGGTCGACGTACGTGGTCCCCGGGGGCAGGAACTCGCCGACCATCCGAGGGATCTCGGGGGCGACCTGATCGTTCCACGCCGCCCACTCGATCTCGGCCATGGTCTCGCGTCCGTAGCGTGAGGCCACCTCGTCCGCCCACGCGTCGACGGTCGCGAGCAGGTACTGCTCGCTGTAGGGCAGCACCCGCTCGTACAGCGCGTCGACGGAGAAGTCGGTGTAGCGGAGGTCGGGCCGGTACGGCCCGCTGTAGTCCTCGAGCTCGGCGCCGGAGTCGACGTCGAGCTGCTGGCGGATGTCCAGATCGCCACGGGCGAAGGTGACGCCGTCGTCGACCGCCTTGGGGAACCTCGTGTAGTGGACCAGGTCCACGCCGAGCATCAGCACGAAGTCGTCCGGCGCGTAGTCGTCGTCCAGGTGGGCGCCGGGCTTGCGCAGCTCCAGGAAGGTGTCGAGCTGCGCGTCGTGCGCCGGCGCTTCGGACAGGTCGTCGGACATCGGCTCCCCCTCGGACCGGGCCGGTTCCACGCCAGCCCCTGCAGCCGACACTAGCCGCTCGGCTAGTCACCGGCGCTGTTCCCGGCGCTGTTCCCGGACGGCACACGGACACGTGCGCCCCGGGAACCGATCCGCACCTCGGTAGCGTCGGCAGGGATGGTGCCCGACGGCGACGACCCGATCGCGGCGAGAGCCGCCCGCTACAGCGCTGCGCAGCGCCGCACCGCGGACGTGGCGCTCGAGCTGTTCGCCGAGCACGGCGTGGCCGGGACCTCGCTGCAGATGATCGCCGACCGCCTCGGCGTGACCAAGGCCGCGGTGTACCACCAGTTCCGCTCCAAGGAGTCCATCGTCGTGGCCGTGCTCGACG
>JAEZAI010000101.1 GCA_023427825.1 Actinomycetes bacterium | reverse complement strand
GACGCGGAGCTCGAAGCCCGGTCGCGGACGACCCACGGTGGTCGCCACCGCCTCGGGCGGGTCCCCGGGTTCGGTCGCGGTCGCAGTTCCGCCCTCGGACAGCCCGTAGCCCGACAGCACGATCTCGAACGGCAGCTCCTCCTGCACCCGGCGGATGAGCGTGACCGGGATGTCGGCCGCGCCGGTGACCGCGATCCGCAGGCTGGAGAGGTCGCGCCCACCCGTGGCGGCGCCGTCGAGGATCGACTGGTACAGCGTGGGCGCCCCGGGCAGGACGGTGATCCGCTCGCGTTCGACGGTGTCGAGCACCTCGTCGGCGTCGAACACGGCCACCGGGTACATCGTCAGCCCGGCCGACACCGACGCGAGGATGCCCGCCTTCAGGCCGAACATGTGGAAGTACGGGTTGACCATCAGGTAGCGGTCGTCGTCGCGGATGCCGGTCATGTCCACCCAGTCGCGGGCCACGCCCATGGTGCCGGCGTGGGTCTGGACCACGCCCTTGGGCACGCCGGTGGTGCCCGAGGTGAAGAGGATGTCGGACACGTCGTCCGCCGCCACGGACGCCGAGCGCCGGTCCAGATCGGCCAGGTCGTCATGGTCGACCGCTGCCACCAGGTCCTCCCACGGCGTGGTGCCCGCGGCGGGCGGCCCGCCGGCCACCACGACCGTCGACAGCGCGGGCAGCTCGGTGGCCGACGAGCGCAGCATCGCGACGTGGTCGCTGCCCAGGAAGTCGGTCACCGTGACCAGTGCCGTGGCACCGCTGCGCGACAGCACCACTGCGGCCTCGTCGCCCTTGAAGCGGGTGTTGACCGGTACGAGCGTGGCGCCCGCCGAGGACAGCCCGAACAGGGCCACGATCCACCGCGCCGAGATCGGCGCCCAGATGCCCACCCGGTCGCCGGGAGCCACTCCGGCTCGCACGAGCGCTGCGCCGAACGTGCGGGCCGCCTCGGCCAGCTCGCCGTACGTCAGCGACGTCGACCCGTCGACGACCGCCACACGATCGCCGAATCGTGCGGCTGCGTCGGCCAACGCGGCGGGGATGGTCGTGGCGGAGGTTCCCATGGTCAGCCCTCTCCTCGCGATGTGCGGATCGTCGTCAGCGCGATCCCCGATCTCAGCTCGACCCCGGGAACGGCAGGCCGATCGCGCCGGCCCACAACAGCGTGAGCTGCTCCGCCGCGGTGTCCAGGTCGTAGTCGCCCCAGTGCTCGATCAGCCACAGCTCGGCGAAGCGGGCCACCATCGACCCGAGCGCGGCCGCAGCGATCTCGGGATCGATCGTGCCCGAAGCGGTGCCCTCGGACTGCATCCGCCGGAGCGAGCGTTCGGCCCGGTCGGCGAAGTGCTTCTGGCGCCGCATCCGTGCCTCGCTCACGTGCCGGTCGTAGCGGGACACCTCCTCGATCACGCCCATGATCCGGCCGTTGTCGCGGTAGCGCTCGAGGTAGCGCCGGTTGGCGCGCAGCAGGCGCCCGTAGTCGTCCAGCTCCTCGACTCCGGCGTCGTCGTCTGGTCCGGGCGGGGCCGTGAGGGCCGCCTCCTGGAGCTCCGCGATCTCGCGGAACACCTGCTCCTTGGAGTCGAAGTAGTGGTAGAAGGATCCGTGCGACAGGCCCGCCTGCCGAGCGATGTCCGAGATCCTGGCCTCCAGGAAGCCGGCCTCCTCGAAGACCTGTTGCGCCGCCTCCAGAAGACGTGCCCTGGTCTCCGCGCCCTTCCTGGAGCGTGGACCGGCCGACGGCTCCGCTGCATCGGGCTCGGGCATCGTTCGATCTTCCTTGTCCGTTCGACGGGAGAGGGCCTGATCCGTCCGCCGGGGCGGTCGACCCACTGTACGAGACCCCGCTCGGGCCCCGGCCGGACCCCGCGCCCGTCCGTCGGGCAACGGTGACGGCCGCGACCGGTCGGACGCGAGCGCTCACCGGGACTCCCCCGCCGCCGGATCGCCGGCCTCGAGGTCGCCCGCAGCCCAGCGGTCGCGCAGCTCACGGCGGAGCGCCTTGCCCGACGGCAGTCGAGGGATCTCGTCGACGCGCACCACGGCCCCGAGCCGCTTGTACCCGGCGAGCGAGCGGTCGACGAGGTCGGCGAGCTCGGCGTCGTCGACGGCCGATCCGGGCGAGAGGCGCACCGCGGCGACCGGGGCCTCGCCGGTGGCGTCGTCGGCCACACCGAACACCGCGCAGTCCGCCACCGCGGGGTGTCCGAGCAGGACCGACTCGATCTCGGCCGGGGCCACCTGGAACCCGCTGACCTTGATCATGTCCTTGGACCGGTCGGTGAGCCGGACCCAGCCGCCCGCCTCGACCACACCCACGTCCCCGGTGCGGTACCACCCGTCGTGGAACGCGTCGACGTCCGCCTCGGCCGGCAGGTACCCCGCCATCGTCGACGGCCCGCGCGCCTCGAGCTCGCCGGCGACGCCGGGGCCGACCGGCTCGCCGGTCACCAGGTCCACGACGCGCAGCTCGACCCCGGGCGGCGGCAACCCGGGGCTGTCCAGGCGCCAGGCCGCCGGATCGTCGATCGGGTTCGCGGCGAGGACCGGGAGCTCGCTCGCGCCGTAGGCGGCCAGGAACGACACGCCCGTACGGGCGGTGACGGTCTCGGCCACCGACGCCGTGACCGGCGTGGCGCCCCACATGATGAAGCGGAGCGACGAGAGGTCGTAGGACTCCAGGTCGGGGTGCTGCGCCATCGCCAGGGCGATCGGCGCCACCGCCATCTCCAACGTCATCCGCTCCGCCTCGATGGCCCGCAGCTCGACGTCCACGTCGAACCGCCGGTGCAGTCGGACCGTCGCGCCGGACCGGAACGCGGCCAGCAGGTTGAGCAACCCCAGGATGTGCGAGGGCGGGGTGGCGACCTGGAAGCGGTCGTCGGGGCCCAACCCGAGCGCGTCGACCCAGTGGTCGGTGGCGGCGGCCAGCGACCGGTGGGTATGGCGGACCGCCTTGGGCATGCCGGTGGTGCCGGAGCTGAAGACCAGCACGGCGTCCTCGTCCCGCCCGCTCTGTTCCCGATCGCGGGGGTGTTCGCCCCCGGAACCGGGAACAGAGCCGGCGTCCGCGAGCAGGTCCACGTCGAGCACGGCGTCGGGATCGAGGCGTGCGGCGAGCAGTCCGTCGTCCGCGGCGTCGATGACCGCGCGGCGCGCACCGGTCAGCGCGAGCGCGTGGTCGACCTCGCGGTCGCGCCAGGCGGGGCTGAGCAGCACGGCCGCCGCGCCGGCGCGCGAGATGGCCAGCACGGCGGTCGGGAACTCCACGCGGTTGGCCATCCGCACCGCCACCCGCTCGCCGGGCACCACGCCGGACGCCGCGAGCGGCGCGGCCAGCGCCGAGGTGCGGTCGTCCAGCTCGGCGTAGGTCCACGAGCGGTCGCCCTCGCGGACGGCGATCCGGTCGCCGTGCGACGCCGCTGCGTCGGACAGCACCTGGTCCAGGCGGGACGGACCGCTCATGTCACCGGCGACCCGACCCGACCGGAGATCCCTCAGGCCGCCCCGGCGGCCATGACCGCGGCGGGGTAGGCGGGATCGACGCCGGAGGTCCGCAGCCACGCGCCCAGGTCGTGGGTCAGCTCGGCGGACGTGCCGAGCACCGCGTCGAGCAGCAGCACCCGGCTGTGGAAGTGGTGGTGGTCGTGCTCGGCCGTGAAACCGATGCCGCCGAACGCCTGGAGCGAGCGATCGCAGGCCCGTCGGCCGTTGCGGCCGGCCAGCGCCTTCAGCACCTCGTCGAAGCGGGCCGGGGGGTCGTCGCGGACCTCGAC
>JAEZAI010000067.1 GCA_023427825.1 Actinomycetes bacterium | reverse complement strand
GGGTGGCCTCCCCGGCGGCCGCGCCGTCCGTGTCGGGCCTGGTCTCAGTGAGTGCCATGCGTGGTTCTGCCCTCTGCCTCGTCTGACTCTGCTGTCGCTACCGGTGGCTGGATGTCTGCTGTCTGGCTGCGCCGTGACCCTGGCGCACCTGCGGCGGACGCGGATGGACCGGACCGGCCCGACATGTGCTCGCCTCGGCACCGGGGACCGATCGCGCGGACACTACCGCGACCGGACAAGCACTGAGAAAAGCGTCAGGACCCTCTCCTCACCACCCGTTCCGGATGATCACGTCCGCCGCCATCGCCCCGAACAACAGGGTGACGTAGGTGATCGAGAACGTGAACACACGGATGGCACGGGCGGGCGACTCGGTGCGGCGGAGATCCACGGCCATGCCCGTGAACACACCGCCCAGCACGATCGCCGCGGCCCAGTAGAGGAGTCCCAGATCGGCGGTCGCACCGAAGATCAGGGTCAGGACCCACACCACCACGGAGTAGGCCAGGATCTGGTTGGTCGTCTGCCGGTAGCTGGCGACCGACGGCAGCATCGGGACGTCCGCCCGTGCGTAGTCGTCCTTGTACTTGATGGCCAGCGCCCAGAAGTGGGGCGGGGTCCAGAAGAAGATCACGCCGAACAGGACGATCGCCGACCAGGACAGGCTGTCGGTGACCGCCGACCAGCCGACGAGGACCGGCACGGCGCCGGCGGCCCCGCCGATCACGATGTTGCTGCTCGAGCTGCGCTTGAGCCACAGCGTGTAGACGAACACGTAGAAGAGGCAGGCGCTCACGGCCAGCACGGCCGACAGCAGGTTCACGACCTGCCAGAGGAAGAGGAACGCCAGGACCTCGATGCCGACCGCGAAGACCAGCGCGCTGCGGGGCGTGATGACGCCGGTGACCAGCGGGCGGCCCTGCGTGCGCTCCATCAGGGCGTCGATGTCGCGGTCGACGTACATGTTGATGGCGTTCGCCCCGCCGGCCGCCAGCGTGCCGCCGATGACGGTGGCGACCATGAGCCACAGGGGCGGGACGCCCTGCTCGGCGACCACCATCGTGGGGACCGTGGTGACGAGCAGCAGCTCGATGATCCGGGGCTTGGTCAGCGCGACGTAGGCGCCGACCTTCGAGCCCAGCTTGGCGCCGACAGAGGTCGGGGAGGAAAGCGCCGGGGCGACCATGACGGACCAAAGCTACGGCCGCGGCGACTCCCACCGCCAACCCGGGCCCGCCTACCCTGACCCCCGGTGCCAGCCCTTCCTCCCCCCGATCCGGCGCCGGCCGGAACCCCCGACGAGCGCCCCGCCGGGCGCTTCACGATCGCCCCCGCCACGTACCGGGTGATCGCCGCGGTCGCGCTCGCGCTGCTCTGCACGATCGTCGTGACCGGTGCCGCCGTGCGGCTGTCGGGCTCCGGCCTGGGCTGCAGCGACTGGCCGAACTGCACCGACGAGCGCCTGGTCGAGTTCGGCGACCCCAACCAGACGATCGAGCAGGTCAACCGCCTGTTCACGGGCCTGGTGTCGCTCGCCGTGGTCGCCGCGGTCCTGGGCTCCATGCGCCGCCGGCCCCGTCGACGGGACCTCGTGTGGCTGTCGTGGGGCCTCGGCGCCGGCGTGGTCGGCCAGATCGTGCTGGGCGGCATCACCGTGCTCGTGGACCTGCATCCGCTGGCGGTGTCGGGTCACTTCCTGCTGTCGATGATCCTGGTCGCCGACGCGATCGTCCTGCTCTGGCGGGCGGGGCAGGCACCCGGGCCCCGCCGTCCGGTGGTGGGCACCGCGGACCTCTGGCTGTCCAGGGCGGCGGTCGCGCTCATGACCTGCCTGATGTTCACCGGGCCGGCCGTCACCGGGACCGGGCCGCACGCCGGCGACGCCGAGGCGCAGCGGTACGGCTGGTTCCTGCCCGACGTCGTGCGGGTCCACAGCATCAACATGTGGCTCTTCCTCGCCGTGGTCGTGGTGCTCCTCGTCCGCCTGGCCCGGGGCCGCGCCGCTGCCCCACCCGCGGCCGGCAACGGCGTGCTGCGCCGCGGCTACCGCCTGCTCGTGGTGATCGTCGCCCAGGGCGCCATCGGCTACACCCAGTACGAGGTGGGCATCCCGCCGTGGTTGGTCGCCCTGCACATCGTCGGTGCGACCGCCGTGCTGTCGCTCACGATCTGGTTCCACCTCGGCCTGTCCGCGCCGGTCGACGGGACGGAGCGCCCGGACCGCCTCCGGGACCGGCGGGCCGACGCCGTCAGCTCCCCCGCGTAGCCTGCGAACGTGTCCAGCCCCGCCCCGATCGACGTGGTCGAGCCCGACGTCAGCGACGTCGTCGACCTGGACACCCCGTGGATCGTCCTCGTGTGGAACGACCCGATCAACCTGATGAGCTACGTCACGTTCGTGCTCCAGAAGCTTTTCGGGTACTCCAAGGAAGAGGCCACGACGTTGATGCTGCAGGTGCACCACGAGGGCAAGGCGGTCGTGTCGAGCGGCAGCCGGTCCGAGGCGGAGCGGGCCGTGTTCCGGCTCCATGAGCACGGCCTCTGGGCCACCATGCAGCAGGACTGAGCGCGATGTCCCCGGACTCCGACGACCCGTTCGACACCTCGCCCAACCGGTGGATGCCGGTGCGCCCGTCGCCCGATGGCTCCTACGCCGTCGACCTGGGCCCGAACGAGCGCGACTTCCTGAGGTCGGTCGCCGAGGAGCTCCGGGCGCTGCTGCTCGAGACCGACGGCCCGCTGCTGCAGCGCCTGTTCCCGCCGCCGTACGGCGACGACACCGAGCGCAACGAGGGCTACGCCGCCCTGGCGCGCCCGGAGCTCGTCGACCACCGCCTGGCATCGCTGGACGTGCTCGTCGCCTCCGTCCAGGCCGCCACGCTGGACGAGGACGAGCTGGCGGCGTGGATGCGCTCGATCAACGACGTCCGGCTGGTCCTCGGCACGGTCCTCGACGTCGGCGAGGAAGAGCCCGGCGAGCTCGAGGTCGACGAGCAGGAGCTCCCGACCCGTCAGGCGTACGAGTTCCTCACCGAGCTGCTCGACGTCATCGTGGTCGCCCGGGCCCAGCGGCTCTGAGCGCAGCGGGCGACGCGTCGGGCCCTCCGATCCACCTTTGGCGCCCTCGCGAGCTGCTGCTATGTTGACCCGGCCCCCCCACGGGGATGGGAGCCCCCATCGTCCAGTGGCCTAGGACGCCTCCCTTTCAAGGAGGTAACACGGGTTCGAATCCCGTTGGGGGTGCAGGCAAAGTTCGTGGTCCCGTGGTGCAGTTTGGAGTGCACGCCGGCCTGTCAAGCCGGAGGTCGCGGGTTCAAATCCCGTCGGGACCGCCACTTCGCCCGCTCGTCGGGCGAGGCGCCGTCCACCGAGAGGTGGGGGCGGCCGTTCACCGAGAGGTGATCGGCGACATGGTCGGGTAGCTCAGTTGGCAGAGCGACCGCCTGAAAAGCGGTAGGTCACCGGATCGACGCCGGTCCCGACCACCTTCCGGAACCCCCGCCGCCTGGGCGGGGGTTCCTCCGTTTCCGGCCTCCGTCGGCGTTCTGTTCCACCTTTCGACGTCGCAGCGTCGCTGAGGTGGAACGACGCGGTGCGCTCAGAGCCCGAGCAGCTCGGGCAGGTCCTCGTGGTGGTCGATCACCAGGTCCGCCTCGGGCGCGTCGTCACCGCCGTCGTCGGCCAGGCCGCGGTACCGCACCGGGATCCAGCCCGCGTTGCGCGCTCCGGCCACGTCGGTGCGCAGCAGATCGCCCACGTGCGCGGTCCGCGCCGGGTCCGGCCCTCCGAGTCCCGCGGCGGCGTGGTCGAACATGACCCGGTCGGGCTTGTAGGAACCGACCTCGTCCGAGAACGACCAGTGGTCGAAGTAGCGCAGCAGGCCGTGGTGCTCCAGGTAGCCGCGCAGCGTGGTGCTCGGCGTCATGCCGACGTCGCAGATGATGCCGATGCGCACGCCGGCCGACGACAGACGTTCCAGCGACGCGCCGATGCCCGGGGCCACGACCATGTCGCCCGGATCCGCGCCGGCCGCGACCACCGCAGCGAGCTCGTCGACCACCTGGGGCGGCACCTGCACCGGCAGGTGGCGCACCGCGGCGTCGACCGCCTGGCGCGTGGTCACCACCACGCCGTCACGCCACCGCCGGTCGAACCACTGCCAACCGGCCTCCATCGCGGCGGCGAGCTGCGCCTCCGACACGTCGAGGCCCGCGTCGGAGAGCACCCGGTGCCAGCGCCGGCCCCTCTGGGAGCCCGCGGCGCCCTCGGCCACGAGCGTGTTCCAGAAGTCGAACGTGACGGCGTCGACACCGCTCACCGCACGACACCCCTCACCGCACGACCCTGCTCACCGAACGACCCTGCTCACCGAACGACCCTGCTCACCGAACGACCCTGCTCACCGAACGACACCGCTCAGGTCAGCGG
>JAEZAI010000051.1 GCA_023427825.1 Actinomycetes bacterium | reverse complement strand
CGCTCGGTGAGCTGATCGAGCACCAGCCCGAAGAGGTCGCGGCCCTCCTCCGCAGCTGGCTCGCCGACCGCAGGAGCGGACCCCGATGAGCACCGTCGCCCCCGGCCCCACCTCCAACCTGTCCGGGCCGCAGAAGTCTGCCGTGCTGCTCATGTCGCTCGGCACCGAGCGGGCCGCACGCGTCCTCCGTCAGCTGGACGAGGACGAGATCACGGCGATCGTCGCCGAGGTCACGCAGCTGCGCGACGTGCCGGCCGACGTGGTCGACGAGGTGCTCGACGAGTTCGAGGTCACCTCGCGCGCCCGCCGGCACCTGGCCACGGGTGGCATCGACGTGGCCCGTGAGCTGCTCGAGGCCAGCTTGGGCGCGGACCGCACCGGCGAGATCGTCGAGCGCCTGTCCATGTCGTTCGTCAGCGCCCCGTTCGAGTGCGTCCGCCGGGTCGACCCCCGGATGCTGCTCTCCTTCATCCGCGACGAGCACCCGCAGACGATCGCCCTGGTCCTCGCCCACATGCAGCCGGAATCGGCGGCCATGGTGCTGTCCGGCCTGCCCGAGGCCACGCAGCGCGACGTCGCCGTGCGCGTCGCGCTCATGGACCGCACGTCGCCCGACGTGGTCGCGGTCGTGGAGGGCGAGCTCGAGCGCCGCCTGTCGTCGTTCGCGCAGCCGGGGGACCTGTCCTCGGCCGGCGGCGTCCAGTCGCTCGTGGAGGTGCTCAACCGCTCCGACCGGGCGACCGAGCGCCTGATCTTCGACGGGCTCGAGGAGCACGACGCGGACCTGGCCGACGAGGTGCGGTCCCGGATGTTCGTGTTCGAGGACATCGTCAGCCTGGACGACCAGGCGGTCCAGCAGATCCTCCGCCGGGTCGACTCCAAGGACCTGGCCCTGGCGCTCAAGGGCGTCCGCAACGAGGTGCGCACCAAGGTCACCGCCAACCTGTCGCAGCGTGCGGCCGAGTCGCTGGACGAGGAGATCGCGCTGCTCGGCGCCGTGCGCCTGACGGCGGTCGAGTCGGCGCAGGGCGAGGTCGTGCGGGTCATCCGCCAGCTCGAGGACGCCGGCGACATCGTGCTGGCTCGCTCCGGCGAGGAGTTCGTCGAGTGACCCTGCTCGACGGCGCGGTGCGCCCCATGGAGCTGCCCCTCCTCCCCGACCCCGTCGAGCCGGGGGTCGAAGGGGACGACGAGGTCGTCGACGAGGGCGCCGGCGCCCGCTTGATCGGCTTCGCCTCGGGCCACCGCGAGGGGCGCCGCGCCGGGCACGAGGAGGGCTTCGCCGCCGGCTACGACGAGGGCCGCGCCGCGGCGCAGGCCGAGTCGGCGGAGCGCATGGAGCAGCTGGCGGGTGCGGTGTCCTCCGCGCTCGCCGAGCGCGGCGCCGACTGGGACCGCACGTCCGAGCTGGTCGCGTCGCAGGTGGTCTCGCTGGCCATGGAGGTGGCCACCGCCGTGGTCGGCCGGGAGATCAGCTCGCTCGACGACGCCGGACTGGTCGCCCTGGAGCGTGCGCTGCGCGTGCTGCCCGAGACCCGAGGCACCGACGGCGCGGTGCTGCGCCTCCACCCCGACGACGCCGAGGACTTCGGCGGCCACCCGGCGGTCCCCGACGTGCGAGTGATCGCGGATCCGACCGTCGAGCCCGGCGGCTGCCGCCTGCAGGTGGGCGACACCGACGTGGACGCCGGCATCGCCGACGCGCTGCAGCGGGTCCGGGAGCTGCTGGCGACGTGAGCACGGCGATCCTCTCCCCTGCGTTCGTGGACCCGACCCGGCTCACGGCCGCCGCCCGACCCGTCCTGCGCGGGCGGGTCAGGCGCGTGGTCGGCCTGGGCATCGAGACCGCCGGGGTGGACGCTGCGATCGGCGAGGTGCTGCACATCGGCGACGGCCCGGAACCGGTCCGTGCCGAGGTGGTCGCGCTCGGCGACAACGGGCCGACGGCGATGGCGCTCGGCGAGCTCGACGGACTGCGGATCGGCGATCCGGTCGTGGCCACGGGCGGCCCGCTCAGCACGCCGATCGGCGAGGAGCTGCGGGGTCGGGTGCTCGACGGTCTCGGCCGCCCGATCGACGGCGGCCCCTCGATCGCGCATCTGCCGACGGTCCCGCTCAGCGCCCCGACGCCTCATCCGCTGGAGCGGCCGCTCGTCCGCACTCCCGTGCACGTCGGCGTGCGGGCGCTCGACTCGCTCGTCCCGCTCGGCCGCGGTCAGCGGATCGGCATCCTGGCGGGCTCGGGTGTCGGCAAGTCGTCACTGCTGTCGATGATCGTCCGCGGCACCGACGCGGACGTGTCCGTGCTGGCGCTGGTCGGTGAGCGCGGGCGCGAGGTCCGGGAGTTCATCGACTGCGACCTCGGACCCGAGGGACTGGCCCGCGCCGTGGTCGTGGTCGCCACGTCCGACGCCCCCGCGCTCGTCCGCCGCAACGCCGCGTTCGTGGCCACGCGGATCGCCGAGTCGTTCCGGGACCGGGGCGCCAACGTGAACCTGCTCATGGACTCGCTCACCCGGGTGGCCATGGCGCAGCGCGAGATCGGGCTGAGCGCCGGCGAACCGCCCGCCACCCGCGGGTACCCGCCGTCGACGTTCGGACTGCTCCCCCGACTGCTCGAGCGCGCCGGCACCTCCCGCGACGGCTCGATCACCGGCATCTACACGGTGCTCGTCGAGGGCGACGACCTCAACGACCCGGTCGGCGACACCGCCCGCTCGATCCTGGACGGCCACGTCTCGCTGTCCCGAGCGCTGGCCGACGCCGGGCACTTCCCGTCGATCGACGTGCTGGCCAGCATCTCCCGCGTCTCGGGCGCCGTCACCGACGACCGTCAGCGGGCGCTGGCCCGGGACCTGCGCCGTCTGCTGGCGGCGTGGCGCGACGCGAAGGACCTGGTCGACATCGGCGCCTACCAGCCGGGAGCGGACCCCGACGTGGACCGGGCGCTGGTCCTGCGCCACGAGATCGACACGTTCCTCCAGCAGGGCCTGGACGAGCCGAGCCGCCCCGGCGAGGTGTGGGACCGGCTCGAGCGCCTCCTCGCCGGCGCTCCCGGCGGCGCGTCCACCGGCACGGGAGCGTCCGCGTGATGGGCTACCGGTTCCGGCTCGAGACCGTCCTGCGGGTGCGCCGCATCCAGGAAGAGCGCGCCCGATCCGAGCTGCTGGCCGCCCGCACCGCCGAGCAGGCCGCCGCAGAGGAGCACGGCCGCCGGGCCGCGCTGCTGGACGCCGCACGCGCCGCCGGGCTCCCCGACGGCAGCCGGCTGCAGTGGACCAGCGCCCGCGACGAGCAGGACCGGCT
>JAEZAI010000030.1 GCA_023427825.1 Actinomycetes bacterium | reverse complement strand
GGGTGGCAGGTCGTCGGGTCCGAGCCCGAGGTCGGGGCGGTCCCAGGGGCCGAAGAGGCCACTGCGCAGCACGCGCTCGATGGGCTTGACCATGCCCGGGTCCTTGGGCGGGGACATGCCGCCCCACGACGACACCATCCCGTGGGGGCCGTCGATCTCGTACGCCAGCGCCTCGTAGCCGTAGCCCGCGAGCTTGCGCGACTCCTCCGCGACCGCCTGCTTCGCGTGCAGGACGGGTGCGTGGTAGAACTCGGCGAAGGCGTCGATGAAGAGCTTCCAGTTGCTCCCGACCTCCGCCCGGTACCTGTGGACCTGGGTCATGCGGTCGAACGGGTAGCCCACCAGACCGGCCCCCATCTCGCCCAGGTACTCGCGTGCCGACGTGGTGTTGTCGGGATCGAGGTTCACGAAGACGAACCCCTCCCACACCTCGCACTGCACCGGGACCAGGCCGTAGTCGGACTTGTCCAGGTCGAAGAACTCCTCCTCCTGCTGGACGAACGTGAGGTCGCCCTCCAGGCCGTAGCGCCAGCCGTGGTACTTGCAGGTGAACTGCCGGCAGGTCCCGGAGGTCTCCTCGAGCGGGAAGTCGTTCCACACGAGCTTGTTGCCCCGGTGGCGGCAGAGGTTGTGGTACGCCCGCACGCCGTCCGCGGTGCGCACGACGACGACCGACGTGCGTGCCGCGTCGATCTCACGGGTGAAGTAGCTGCCGGTGCGCGGGAGCTGCTCGACGCGCCCCACGTTCAGCCAGGTCCGCCGGAAGATCGCGTCGCGCTCCAGCTCGTAGTGCTCGGGCGAGATCGAGTCCTCGTACGAGACAGGTCCGGTCCCGAGCTCGGGGTGAGCCTCCGTCCAGCTCCCGTCGGCGGGCTTCGGGAAGTGTGCCATGCGCGTCGCTCCTCCCAGATCGGCGTACGCGGCCGACGGTAGCACACCTCTCTTCAGATGAGAACCGCGTTTCCGCCGTGCTCAGACCTTCTACGGCCGGCGGAGGTCGTCGTCGAGCTCCATGCCCGCCGACCGGAAGAACATGGCCAGCGTCTCGTAGCACCCGACGGTGAAGATCACGTCCATCAGCTGCCGGGCGTCGAGCTCGGCGGCCAGCTCGGCCCACGTGGGCTCGGAGATGCGGGCCGCTGCGACGAGCTCGTCGACGGCGCGCACCAGCGCCGCGTCGAGCAGCGACCAACCAGGAGCGTCGGGACCGGCGGCCACCCGGTCCACCTCGTCGCTGGTGAGCCCGACGTCGAGCGCGATCACGCGGTGCTGGGCCCACTCGTACTCGCACTCGCGGACGACGGCGACGCGCAGGATCAGCAGCTCGCGCTGGCGGAGCGTGAGCGTCGTCCCGAACTGCACCTGGCCGTTGAACGTGTGGAACGCGATCGTCAGCTGCGGGTGGTGCGCCAGCGTGCCGAGCACGTTGAGGCCCTTCGGCCGGTCGTCCCGACGGACCGGCAGCGGGTGGGTGGGCGTCGCGGGGCGCAGCGCGGCGAGCGCGTCGCGCATGGCCGGCGGCCAGTCCTCGGGAGGGATGGGGTCGAGTCGGGGCACGTCCGCTCCGGGTGCTCAGGTGGTGGGATCCAGCGCACCCGACCGGAGCCGGTCGCGCAGGACGAACTTCTGGACCTTGCCCGACGGCGTGCGCGGCAGCTCGTCGACGACGTGGATCGACTCCGGCCACTTCTGGCGGGCCAGGCCAGCGGCGTCCAAATGCCGGCGAACGGCGTCGAGGGAAGGTGGGTCCTGGCCGGGTCGCACCAGCACGACGGCCGCGGCCCGCTCCCCCAGCCGGGCGTCGGGCGCGGCGACCACGCTCACCTCGGCCACGCCGTCGATCGTGGCCACGAGCTCCTCCACCTCCCTGGCGCTGATGTTCTCGCCGCCCCGGATGATGACGTCGGAGATGCGGTCGGTGATCGTGAGGTAGCCGTCGTCGTCCATCTGGCCGATGTCGCCGGTGTGGTACCAGCCCTCGTCGTCGACCACCTGCGCGGTGAGCTCGGGATCCGTGTAGCCGATGAACAGGTCCGGACCCCGGCTGAGGATCTGGCCGTCGTCGTCCAGACGCACCTCCACCGCCGGCAGCGCCCTGCCGTCGGTGCGCAGGCGCTTGTCCTCGGGCTCGTCGATCGTGCAACCGGTGATCGACGGGTGCTCGGTGCTGCCGTAGGAGCGGAAGGCGAGGATCCCCAGATCCCGGGCCCGCTCGGTGACGGCCTCGGGCACCGGCGACCCGCCCAGGCCGGCGAACGGCATGCGCCGCAGGTGCTCCTCGGTGAAGTCGGGGTGGTCGAGCAGGCTCGTCAGGAAGTAGGTGGCGCCGCCGGACATCCCCAGGTCCTCGTCGAGCATGAGTCGGAGCACGGCGCCGGGGTCCCACACGTCGAGCAGGTTGACCTGGCGCCACCGCAGCAGCGGGACGATAAACGCGTTCAGCATGCCGATGAAGTGCCCGACCGGCGCGCCGGTGATCGTGTCGGGCCCGCCGGTCGGGAACATGTGGTCGAGCTGGCGTGCTTCGAAGCCGAGCGTGTCGTGGGAGTGGACCACGCCCTTCGGGTGCTGGGTCGTGCCCGAGGTGAAGCCGATCAGCGCCGGGTCCGACGCGTCGACCGGCGCGGGGTCGACGACGGGGTCGGCGTCGAGCAGGTCCGCGAACCGCACCGCACCATCGGGCAGGTCGGCGCTCGCCGAGTCCCCGACGACGAACCAGTTGGGGACGTCGTGACGCTCGAGCACCTCGGTGTAGGTGGCCAGGTGGTCGACGTGGCCGAACCGCTCCGGCGCGACCACCGCGGCGGGCTGCGTGGTGGCGACGATGTGGTCCACCTCGCGCTGGCCGTAGAAGTGCACGACGGGGACGACGACGGCACCCAGGTAGATCGCACCCCAGAAGGCCACGCCCGCCTCGGCCCAGTTGGGCAGCTGCACGACCACCGCGTCGCCCGCCCCGACACCCCGGGCCCGCAACGAGGCGGCGAACGCACGTGCGGCGCGGTCGACGTCAGCGAACGTCCCGCGCCAGGGCCGCACCGACGAGTGCACCGCGAACCTCGCGTCGCCCATGCCGCCCAGGCCGTCGGCGACCACCTGGCCGAGCGAGCGCCCCTGCCAGTGCCCCTCGGCGCGGTATCGGTCCGCCAGCTCGGGCGGCACCGTCCGCAGACCCCACCGCGCGCGAACCCCCTCCGCCGTCACGCCCCCAGCCCCCTGGGCGTGGCCTGTCCCGTCATCGCAACACCCCCTGTTCGGCGCCGAAGCTAGCCCGGCACGAAGGGCCTGCCAATGGCGTTGCTCGATTACGAGAACGGCGTTATCGTCCGCCCTGTGGCCGTTCCAGCTCCATCGGGGGACCGCCCGGTGCGGGACCACGGCTTCCATCCCGTGCCCGTCGCCAGGGTCGTGACCGAGACCGAGGACGCACGGTCGTTCGTGCTCGACGTGCCGAGCGAGCTGCGACCGGGGTTCGCCTACCGGGCCGGTCAGTTCTGCACGTTCCGCGTCCGCGTGGACGGCCGCACCCACCTCCGCTGCTACTCCATGTCCTCGGCCCCCGAGGTGGACGACGAGCTCACCGTCACCGTCAAGCGGGTCCCCGGCGGCGTCGTGTCGAACTGGCTCGTCGACCGCGTCCGGCCCGGCGACGAGCTGGAGGTGACGTTCCCCGCGGGTGTCTTCCAGCTGCGGCCCGGTCACGGCGACGTCGTGGCCTTCGCGGCGGGCAGCGGGATCACCCCGATCATGTCGCTCGGGCGCTCGGCGCTGGCCAGGACCGACCGCGCCGTCCGCCTGCTCTACGCCAACCGCGACCGGTCGAGCACGATCTTCGCCGACGCGCTCGACCGTCTCGAGCGGGACTCCGGCGGCCGTCTGCGGGTGGAGCACCGCTTCGACGTCGAACACGGCTACGTCGACCCCGCTGCGGTCCGCGACTTCGCCGGCGACCTCGGCGACGCCGAGGTCTACGTGTGCGGCCCGACGCCGTTCATGGACGTGGTGGAGGCCACGCTGCTCGACGACGGCGTCGCCCCCGAGCGCATCCACATCGAACGGTTCACGCCGTCCGACGACGAGGTGCCCGGCGCGCCGCTGGCTGCCGGCGCAGCCGGTGCGAGCGGCGATGGGCCCGTCGACGGCACCGACGGCGGGATCGTCCTCGACGGACCGGCGATCCGGACGGTCCCCGTCTACGTCGACGGCCGGGTCGGCACCACTGAGCACCGTGAGGGCACCACCGTGCTCCAGGCGGCGCGGCAGCTCGGACTGGATCCGCCCTCGTCCTGCGAGGCCGGGAGCTGCGCCACGTGCATGGCCCGCCTCGTCGAGGGAACGGTGACGATGCACGTGAACGACGCGCTGACCGACGAGGAGGTCGCCGACGGCTGGGTGCTCACGTGCCAGTCCGTCCCCACCTCCCCCACCGTGCACGTCGTGTACGGGTTCGACTGATGCCGTCCCGACCACAGGGAGGCCCGAGCAGCAGGAGGAGGGCGGCGTGGGTACCGACAACGCCGACGACGTGATCGAGCTCACCCAGACGCTGGCGCGCTACGCCGTCGGCATGACCAAGGGCGACGTCGACTCGGTCGTCGACACGTTCACGCCGGACGGCACCTACAGCGCGTTCGGCGACACCTATCCGCTCGCCGACTTCCCCACGCTGGTCGCCGCCGCACCCCAGGGCCTGTTCATGGTCGGGCCACCGGCGCTCGCCCTGGACGGCGACGAGGGCACCGGCGAGCAGCCGTTGTGCTTCGTCGACCAGACCGACCACAGCATGCGGATCGGCTGGTACACCGACACGTACCTCCGGACCCCCGACGGGTGGCGCATCCACACCCGGTCGATGACGTTCCTGCGTCGCAGCGGCGCCCGCGACAGCGGTCGTGCGCACGATCCGACCCGTCCGGCGCCGACCAGCTGATGGAGCTGGACGACTTCCGGTCCGAGCTCGACACGTGGCTCGACGCCGCGGCCGACGAGCTCGCCCCCGCGCCCGGCGCCACCGCCTCGATGGACGGCGAGATGGCGCAGCTCGCCAAGGTCAAGCGCCTCACCTTCGACGCGGGCTGGATGCGCTGGGGATGGCCGGAGCGCGTCGGCGGCCTGGGCGGCTCGCCGCTGCTCCGGGGCTACCTGGGTGAGGCGGTCACCGCTCGGGGCCTGGTCGACCCGGGCCTCTACTCGATGACCGAGGTCCTCGCCCCGACGATGATCGACTACGCGCCGCCCGAGCTCGCCGCCGACGCGGTCCCCCGGCTGCTGCGAGGCGACGAGACGTGGTGCCAGGGGTTCTCCGAGCCCGGCACCGGCTCGAACCTGGCCGCGCTCACGTGCCGCGCCACCCTCGTCCCGTCGGCGGCCGGCGCCGTGTGGCGCGGCGCCGGCCAGAAGGTGTGGACGAGCCTCGCCCAGTACGCGCAGCGCTGCGTCCTGCTGGTGCGGACCGGCACCGTCGAGGACGCGCACCGGGGCATCACCGCGCTGTTCGTCGACATGGACTCGCCGGGCATCACGGTGCGGCCGATCACGACCATGCACGGTCGGGACGAGTTCAGCGAGGTGTTCTTCGATGGGGTGGAGGTGCCGACGGACCGCCAGCTCGGCGACGTCGGGCAGGGATGGGCGGTGGCCATGGACCTGCTCCCGTTCGAACGCAGCACCGCCCTCTGGCACCGGGGCGCGTTCCTCCGCCGCCGTCTGTCGGACCTGCTGCTCGACGCCCCCGAAGGAGCGCTGCGGCCCGACGAGGTGGGCCGGGCGCTCGTCGACCTGTTCGCACTGCGGGCCCGCTCCCGACGGACGCTGCACCGGCTCGACCGGGGCGAGCGCCTGGGGCCCGAGACGTCGATCGACAAGATCCTGCTCGCCTCGTGCGAGCAGGAGGTGTTCGATCTGGCCGCCGACGCGCTGGCCGATCGGGTCGCCCTCGGCGATGACGACATGAGCGGCCAGTGGCGTTCGGAGTTCCTCTACTCGCGGGCCGCCACGATCTACGGCGGCAGTGCCGAGATCCAGCGCAACATCGTCGCCCGGCGCCTGCTCGACCTGGGAGCCGACCAGTGAGCGCGACCAGCGACGCCTGGCTCGGCGAGGGCGAGCTGGACGCGACCGAGCTCGACATCCTCACCACTGCGGTCCGCCAGGCCGCCTCGTCCCGCTCGGGCGCCGACCTGGATGCGGCCCTCGACGAGATCGGGTGGGCGGACGCCGTCGCGATCGCGCCGCGCGCCGCCGTCTCGGCGCTGTTCGAGGCACAGGGCGAGGCGTGCACCGAGTCCGGCGCCCTCGGCCGCCTGGTGGGCACCGCGCTCGGCGTCCCCCTCGACGAGGGCGCCGTCGCGCTGCTCCCCCGCTTCGGCGGCGCGCTGCCGCCGGCGCGCCGGAGCGGTCGTGGCACGGAGGTGGCCGGCCTCGTGGGTCCCGACCCGGCCGGCGCCCGGCGCGTGCTGTTGGTCGCTGCCCAGCCCGACGGGATCGGCTGCGCCAGGGCGACAGCCCCCCTTGCGGCTCTGCGGACGCGCGCCGTCGAGGGCCTCGACCCCGACCTGGGACTCCTCGAGGTCACGACCGGCGAGCCGCTCGACGTGAGCGACTGGTCGGCGATCGACGGGCCGGGCTGGGACGGCGCGGTCGCCCTCGGCCGGCTCGCCGTCGGCCACGAGCTGGTCGGCACCATGAGGACCATGCTCGAGCTGGCTCGCTCACACGCGCTCGACCGCGTCCAGTTCGACCTGACTCTTAAACACATCTGACGCTGCCGACG
>JAEZAI010000018.1 GCA_023427825.1 Actinomycetes bacterium | reverse complement strand
CGCTCGGTGGCCGTGATGTCGGCCAGCGGGTCGCCGTCGACGGCGATGATGTCCGCCAGCAGGCCGGGGGCCAGTCGCCCCCGGTCCTGCACGTCGATCAGGTCCGCCGCCACCGTGGTGGCGGCGCGCAGCGCCTGTGCCGGGCTCATGCCGCGGTCGACGAGGGCGATGAGCTCCTTGGCGTTGCGGCCGTGGGGGATCGCGGGCGCGTCGGTGCCGCTCGCGATCTTGACGCCCCGCTCGATCGCCCGGCTCACCGTGGCCTTGGCCCTGGGGAACACCTCGGCCGCCTTGGCCTGCAGCTCGGGCGCCGCGCGCGACACGTCCATGCCGTCGGCCAGGTAGGTGGTGGGGACCAGGAAGGTGCCGCGGTCGATCATCAGCTGCAGCGTCTCGTCCGACATCAGCGAGCCGTGCTCGATGCAGTCGATGCCCACCTCGATCGCCGTGCGGATGCCGTCGTCGCCGTGGGCGTGGGCGGCCACGCGCAGACCGGCGCGGTGCGCCTCGTCGACGACGGTCGCGAGCTCCTCGCGTGAGTACTGCTGGGCGCCGGCGGGTCCGGTGTGCGACATGATCCCGCCGGACGCGCAGACCTTGATGAGCCGGGCGCCGTACTTGATCTGGTAGCGGACGGCGCGCCGCACCTGGTCCACACCGTCGGCGACGCCCTCCTCGACGGTGAGCGGCAGCACGTGCGGTCCGAGCGCCTGGAACATCGTCGGCTCGAGGTGACCGCCGGTCGGGCTGATCGCGTGGCCGGCGGGCACGATGCGCGGGCCGTCGATCCAGCCACGGTCGACCGCCTTCATGAGGGCGACGTCGAGCAGGATCCCGCCGGTCTGCACGAACAGGCCCAGGTTGCGGACGGTCGTGAATCCCGAGCGCAGCGTCCGCCGGCAGTTGGCGACGGCCCGGAGCAGCTTGACCGCCGGGTCGTCCTGCACCGCGACCAGCGGGCTCTCGTGGTCGGGGCCGCCCATGAGGAGATTGACCTCCATGTCCATGAGGCCCGGCAGCAGGGTGACGTCGCCGAGCTGGACCTCGACCGTGCCGTCGGGGACCGAGCCGGGGCTCACGTCCACGATGCGGCCCGCCTCGACCAGCAGGTCCCCGGGTTCGATCAGCGTGCCCGTCTCGACGTCGACCATCCGTGCAGCTCTGAGGCGGACGGGCGGGCCGGGATCGCGTCGACGTGGCACAGGGTCCTCCGGGCTCGGCTCGGGCACCCCCTGCACCCGTCCGGAGAACGAGGTTATCGCGCGGAGAGAGCCGTGGTGACGCCCGGGCGCCGCCCGTGCCGCAGCGGTCGTCGGTGCTCGGCCCTCGTGCGTGTGCGCCCGGGTGCCGGTCCCTGCTACCGTGCTTCTACCAGGACGGAAATGGCGTTCTCGGCCGATGCTGCGGTCCGCAGCGCTCGGCCCGGGACCGAAGGGAGCCACCATGACCGACCGCGCCGGCACGTCCCGAGGGGCCATGTCGCTCGTCGCCTTCATGCAGGCCGGCAACGTGACCGTGTACTCCGGGTCGTGGCGCCACCCGGCCACGGACCACGGCTTCCTGGACCAGCGCTACTACCAGCACCTCGGTCGCGTGCTGGAGCAGGGCTGCTTCGACATGATGTTCTTCGACGACCGGCTGGCCATGCCCGGCATCTACGGCGGGTCGGTGGCCGAGGCGGTCCGCCTGGGAGCACGCCCGGTCAAGCTCGACCTCAGCGTCGTGCTCGGGCTGATCGCAGGGGTGACCGAGCGCATCGGCCTGGGGGCCACGTACTCCACCACCTACTACTCGCCGTACCACGTGGCCCGGACCTTCGCGACCCTCGATCACCTCACCGGTGGCCGTGCCGCGTGGAACGTGGTCACGTCGGTCAACGACGGCGAGGCGCAGAACTACGGCGTCGACGCCATCCTCGACCACAACGCCCGGTACGACCGGGCCGACGAGTTCCTCGAGGCGACGACCGGTCTGTGGGACACATGGGACGACGACGCGCTCGTGCTCGACCGCGAGGGCGGCACGTTCGCGGACCCCGAGAAGGTGCACGAGCTCGGCTTCCACGGCGAGTGGTTCGACGGGCGGGGGCCGCTGACGGTCCCGCGCACACCGCAGGGCCGACCCGTGCTGCTGCAGGCGGGTTCCTCGGGGCGCGGGCGCGACTTCGCGGCCCGGTGGGCCGAGCTGATCTTCACCGGCGATCCCGACGTGGACATCGCCCGCACGCACTACAAGGACCAGAAGGACCGCATCGCCGAGCTCGGCCGCGACCCCGACGCCGTGCGTATGCTGCCGATGGCCTACACGGTGGTCGGCGAGTCCCGAGCCCAGGCCGAGGAGCGCGAGCAGGTCTTCCTCAACGACCTCGTCGATCCGACCGCCTCGCTCACCCTCCTGTCGGAGCTGATGAACCACGACTTCTCCGACCTCCCGCTGGACGCCGAGATCACCGACGAGCTCATCGAGTCGGTGTCGGGCATCCGGGGACTGGTGCAGAACCTGCGCCAGCACATCGGGGAGCGCGTCACGCTCGCGGACCTGGCCGGACACCGCGCCACGCTCCTGCAGGGCCCGCGGTTCGTCGGCACCGGCGCGGACGTCGCCGACCAGATGGAGGAGTGGTTCACGACCGGCGCCTGCGACGGCTTCGTGATCGCGGCCACGCACACGCCGGGCGCCTACGAGGACGTGGTCCGCCTGGTCGTGCCCGAGCTGCAGCGCCGTGGCCTGTTCCGGGACCGCTACGAGGGCACCACGCTCCGCGACCACCTGGGGCTCGACCGACCGGCCGTGGCCCGGAGGTGACCGTGCCCGCCGCGCTGCCACTCGCCGGCCTGCGCGTGATCGAGGCGGCGACGCTGGCCGCAGGGCCCATGGTCGGCACGCAGCTCGGCGAGTTCGGCGCCGAGATCATCAAGGTCGAACCGCCGGGCACCGGCGACCCCATGCGCACGTGGGGCGTCCGCAAGGACGGCGTCGGGCTCATGTGGAAGAGCGTCAGCCGCAACAAGCGGTGCGTGACGCTGGACCTGCGCCGCACCGCGGGCCAGTCGCTCTTCCACCGCCTCCTCGGGACCGCCGATGTGCTCGTCGTGGGCAACCGGCCGAGCGCGCTGCAGCGGTGGGGGATCGACTGGGAGTCGGTGCACGAGGCGCACCCGCAGATCGTCATGTGCCACGTCAGCGGGTTCGGCGCCGGCGGGCCGGCCGCGGACCGGCCGGGCTACGGCACGCTCGCCGAGGCCATGAGCGGGTTCGCCCACCTGACCGGTCAGGCCGACGGGCCGCCCACGCTGCCGCCCTTCATGCTCGCCGACGGCGTGGCCTCCATGGCCGCCACGTACGCCGTGATGATGGCGCTCTACCACCGCGACGTGCACGGGGCCGGCGGCCAGCTCATCGACGTGAACCTGATCGAGCCCCTCGCCCGGTTGATGGAGTGGAACACGCTGGCGGTCGACCAGCTCGGCGAGGTGTCGCGGCGCTCCGGCAACCGGCTGGACGCCAGCGCGCCGCGCAACGCCTACCGCACCGCGGACGCCCGGTGGCTCGCGATCTCGAGCGCGTCGCCGAGCGTGGTCGTCCGGGTCTACCGGGCCATCGGCCGCGACGACCTGGCCGAGGATCCCGAGTACGTGGACCCGGTGCGACGCCAGGCCCGGGCGGCCGAGGTGGACGACCTGGTCGCCGAGTGGATCCGGCAGCGCACCCTCGACGACGCGATGGCCACGCTGCTCGCCGCCGATGTGGCCGCCGCACCGGTGTACGACGGAGAGCAGCTGCTGGCCGACGAGCACCTCCGGCAGCGAGGCACGTTCGTCCGCGTCGACGACGACGAGCTGGGGTCGGTTCGGGTGCAGGCGCCGGTCGCCCGCCTCAGCGACACGC
>JAEZAI010000593.1 GCA_023427825.1 Actinomycetes bacterium | reverse complement strand
CAACTGCCCAGCCGGCGGCGAGCGGGCCCGCATCGGGTGCCCCGGGCGGCGGTCCCGACCGCGACGCGCTCGCGCTCGCGTTCGGCGACGTGATCATGCCCACGCTCAAGGGCATGGCCAAGGCCATCTACAGCGGCGGACGCTTCGTCTCGGTCACCGACCAGGGCGCCGTCTTCGCGCTGGACAACGCGCCCACCCGCGATCGGGCCGAGAAGTTCCGGTCCGAGGTCGAGGCTGCGCTGTCGTCGCACTTCGGCGCCCCGGTGCACCTGGTGCTGATCGACGCGCTGGATCCCGACGCGATGCCGGCCGCTTCCAGCGCAGCTCACGCCGCGGCGCCGGCTCCTTCGTTGGCGCCCGGTTCTCCCGCTGCGCCCGCTCCTCCCGTTGCCCCTCCTCCTTCCGTGGCCCCGTCGCCGCCGGAGCCCGCTGCCGAGCCACGCCCGGCGCCGACCCCGCCCACCTCGCGGGCGGCCCGGTCCGAGCGGCCCAGCGCTCCGTCGACGTCCGAGCCCGAGCCCGCGGCGCCGACCTATGACACCGCGGACGACGAGGAGTCGGCCATCATCGACGTGCACGAGCTGGAGGACGCCGACGTGGCCGCCACCGGCGTGGAGAAGCTGACCAAGGCGTTCCCCGGTGCGGTCCTCGTGGACGGCACCGACGGCACGCCGTGACGAACCCGAGGACCCGGCCATGAGCGGCGAGCACGAGCACGAGGACGCGACCGACGCCGAGGTGGTGTCGGGCGAGATCGTCCCCGACTCCGACCTGGGCGGGCTCGGAGGGCCGGACCTCGGCGGTCCGGGCGGCGGGCTGGGCGCGGGCTTGGACCTCGGCGCCATGTTCCAGATGGCGCAGGACATGGGCGCCCGCATGCAGGAGGCGCAGGAGGAGCTCGCGTCGACCGAGGTCGAGGGCACCGCCGGCGGCGGCGTCGTCACGGTCACGCTCAACGGGCACCTGCACCTGCTGCGGGTCCACATCGATCCCGCGGCGGTCGACCTCGAGGACCTCACGATGCTCGAGGACCTGATCGTCGCCGCCTGGTCCGACGCCCGCGACACCGTGGCGCAGCTGCAGGCCCAGGCCGACCCGCTCGGCGGCATGGGTGGTCTCGGCGGACTCGGCGGACTGCTGGGCGGCTGAGTGGGCACGACCTACGCCACGTCCGTCCAGGACCTCATCGACGCGCTCGGCCGGCTGCCCGGCATCGGTCCCAAGTCGGCGCAGCGCATCGCGTTCCACCTGCTCAAGGTCGACGCCGAGGAGGCCAACCGGTTGGCCAAGGCGATCGTCGAGGCCAAGGAGCGGGTCGGCTTCTGCTCGCGCTGCTTCAACCTGGCCGAGGGCGACCTCTGCACGATCTGCTCGGACGAGCGCCGGGACACCCACGTCCTCTGCGTGGTCGAGGAGCCCCGCGACGTCGTCGCCATCGAGCGGACCCGGGAGTTCAAGGGCCGCTACCACGTGCTGCAGGGCGCGATCGACCACCTGCAGGGCGTCAGTCCGGAGCAGCTGAAGATCAAGGAGCTGCTCGCCCGGATCGGCGACGAGGGGATCACCGAGGTGATCGTCTGCACCAACCCGAACATCGAGGGCGAGGCCACCGCGCTGTACCTCACCCGCGTGCTCAACATGCCGGGGCTGACCGTGTCGCGCATCGCCAGCGGCCTGCCCGTGGGCGGCGACCTGGAGTACGCGGACGAGCTCACCCTGGGCCGTGCGCTCGAAGGCCGTCGCGTCATCGAGCAACCACCTGCGTAGCGCTCGCACGCACTCGTCTTCCTGTCCCGAACCTCCACGAAATTGCGTGAGTTGCCGTCGCCCAGCGACGACAACTCACGCAAGTTCGGCGGGAACTGGCGTCCGGTGGACCGAGTCACCTGATCGGTCGAACATCTGCGCCGCGGGCCCTGAGCGCGTCGCCGACCTCGGCGAGCAGCTCCCGCCGATCGCGTTGGCGCCGGGACCACGTCTCGTGGAGGACGATCCACCCCAACAGGGTCAGACGGTTGCGGCGCTGGTCGTCCCACTCGAGCTGCTCGGGAGTGCGGTGGAACCGGAATCCGTCGCACTCGACCGCCACCTGGAACTCCGGCCAGGCGATGTCGAGCACGTACTCCAGGTCCCCGGCCTCCACCCGATGGTGCATCTTCGGGGCCGGCCCGAGTCCCTCGAGGTCCCGCAAGACCGCCAGTTCGAACGCGCTGTCCGGGGCGACCGTCCCGCACGGGCGCTGCTCGAGGACCTCACGCATGGTCGCGATCCCGTCGCGCCCGCGGCGAGCGAGCTCCACGAACCGGAGGTGCAGGTCCTCGTAGCTGGTCAGCTCTCTGACCACCGCGTCGTCGACCATCGCGCCGAGTCGTGCTGCCGGGACGTAGCGGGCGACGTCGATCAAGGTCCGGGTCGGCGTCGTGACCGGGATGCCTCGGTGGACCGTGAGGTCACGTGTCGGGAGCGCCAGCGACTCGTGCACCGTCCAGCTGGGAGCAGTTCGGCGGACCCACCGGGCCACGATCAGATCGACCGTCGTGGTCCGGTAGCGGTGCAGCCGCCAGATCGAGCTGGCGGACCGGTGGCTGACCGCCGCTCCACGTCCCGATGCCAGGACGGCGCACAGCAGCTCCTGCTCCCATGTCCGCGGTGCACCGGCGAGCGCATAGACCGATCGGCAGCGTCGCAGCAGGAGACCGTTCGCGACGAGCGTCCTCAGACGGCGTTCAGAGATGCCGGCGGCGGTGAGCTGGTCGGTGGTGATGAGTCCGAGCTGTTGGTGCGCCACTGCGGCGGAGGCGTCGAAGAACGGCACTGCTTCCCCTTCGTTCGATCGAAGGGGAAGCAGTGATCTCGCTCGAACCGAGCG
>JAEZAI010000565.1 GCA_023427825.1 Actinomycetes bacterium | reverse complement strand
GCGCCGGCGAGCCTCGCGTGGCGCTCCTGGCCACCGTCGAGCACGACGACGGCGACGACTCGCCGCGCCGTTGGACGGTGGGCTGCACCCACCTGACCACGAGGCCGGGCGAGGCGGTGGCCCAGCTGCGACTGGTGCTGGCGGCGCTGGCCGAGATGGCCGGCGCCGGGCCGGCCGTGCTGCTGGGCGACCTCAACCTGGGTCCCGACCGCGTCGGTCCCGTGCTGGCCGACGCCGGCTGGGTCGCTGCACCGAGCGGTCCGACGCACCCCGCGACACGTCCCGACCGGCGCATCGACTGGGTGCTGGTCCGGCACGCCACGGTGCGTTCGGCGCACGTGGTCGACGTCCGTGCGAGCGACCACCTGCCCCTCGTCGCGTCGCTCGAGGCCGCGACGCCGCCGCCTCTCATGGACGCCGGGGAGCGCGCTCCGTAGCCTTGGCGGTCGGGGAAGCGCAGGAGCGGGTGCGGCGGGATGCAGCGGATGGAGCAGGATCCGGAGGAGCTGGCGGCGGCTGCAGCGCCGCGCCAGAGCGAGAGCGACCGCCCTCCGGTCGGTGAGCCGCTGGTCGTGTCCAGGCGGAATCCGGCCGCCCGTCCTGTCGGGATCGACGTGACGTCGGCCGAGGTCACGGCGGTGGCGAGGCGACCCGAGGCCGGACCGGAACCGGCGAGCGAGCCGGTCGCGGACATGGACGGCCGGGTGGCGCTCGTGACCGCAGCCGCCGGGGACCTCGGCGGCGCGCTCGCCGCCGAGCTGGTGGACCGGGGCGCCCGCGTGCTGCTCGTCGACCGGGACCTCGGCGGTCTTGTCGACGCTGTGGACGGTCTGGCCCAGGGTCGGGCCGTGCCGGTGCTCTGCGACCTCGGTTCGGACGACGCCGTCGAGGCCGCCTGCGAGTTCGTCACCCGCGCTGCGACGCTCGACGTGGTCGTGCACGTCGCCGACCGGTCGTCGGCCGACGACGGTCTGGACGAGCGGTACGCGACCGCGGTGCGCGGGCCGCTGTCGCTGGTGTCGGGGCTGGCCCCTTCGCTGGCGCCGTCCGCCCGCGTGCTGCTCGTGGGCCGATCCGCCACCGAGGACGCGGACACCCTGGACCGGGCCGCCACCGACCTGGTGCGCGAGCACCTCCCCGTGGGCGACGGCGTGCGGGTGGGTCACGCCGAGTGCGGACCCGACCTCGATCCCGACGTGTTCGCCGGGACGGTGGTCGACCTGCTGGCCCGCCACGACGTGGTGCTCGAGCACCTTGCGCTCGACGGCCCCGGCGGCGGGGCGGCGGAGGACACCACGACGCTCGACAGGATCGACGACCTGCTCCGATAGCCTGCGGGCGTGGCGAGGACCTGCATGCGACCGGGGTGCGACCGCCCCGCGGCGGCGCGGGTCGCCTTCGACCCCGTCGCCCTGCAGCTGTGGCTCGACCCGCTCGCTCGGCGCTCCGCGCCGGTGCAGGAGCTGTGCGAGTTCCACGTCGAGCGGCTGACGATCCCTCGGGGGTGGACCGCCACCGACCGACGACCGGGGTCGGCCGCCGCGAACGGCGACGTCGCCGCGATCGCCGTCCTCGAACCCGTACCGGCCCGGCTGCCCCGCGCCGAGTCGTTCGAGCCCGACCCCGTCGTCGAGCCCGACCCGATCGTGGAGCCCGAGCCCGCCCTGGCGACGGCGTCCGGTCCGGAACCCGTGTCCGTGGTGGAGACAGAGCCGATCCCGACGGACGTCGCGCCCGATCCGGAGCCCGAGCCCGTCGTGGAGGCGGAGCCGGTCCCCACGGCCGTCGCGCCGGAGCCCGAACCCGAACCCGAATTCGAGGTGGTCCCGGAGCCGGAGCCGGTCCTGGACGTCGAGCCCGAACCGGTCGAGCCGGAGCCGGAGCCCGAGGTGGCCCCGGAGCCCGACCCGGTCATCGAGGTCGAGGCGACGCCCGGACCCGAGCCCGAGCCGGAACCCGCGACGCGTCCCGAGCCGGAGCCCGTGGCGGCATCCGCTCGTCCGCGGCGTCCGGCTGCCCGGCGACCGGCGGCCCGCGCCGGGCGCAGCAACGCCCCTTCGCTGCTGTCCCGAGCGTTCGAGCTGACGGGTCACCAGGAGTCGATCCTCACCCGTGCCGTTCCCGAGGCGGACGCCGAGGACCCCGAGGACTGACCGCGTTCCCCACGTGCCGCTCTGGCATGCGCCGTGGTCGCCGGACGACCACGCGGTACGCCGGAGAACCGGGCGGTCATCGGCACATCCGTCGACGAGCCACATAGGGCAGATGACCGTGACGGGCATCTGACCGATGCCGTCGCTCCGCCGCCGTGCGCAGGCTCCAGGTGACGCCGTTCGCGCCGGCGTCGGACCCAGGGGGGTCTCCGATGGCTGGTCTGTTCCTCGTCCACTTCCACGCATGCCGCACGGCGTCCCGGACGGCGCCGGCGCCGGTCACGGACGTCGCCGAGGCGTGGATGCCGCCGGACGTGCGGGCGGCCTACGGCTCGGTGGAGCGCGAGCCGGTGGTGAGGTCCCGCATGTCGTTCGCCCGGTCGAGCAGGCCGGCGCGGATCGCCACGGACACGGCCTCGGCGCGCCCGGTGACGCCCAGCTTCCGGTAGATGTTCGACGCGTGGTGCATCACGGTCTTGGGGCGGAGACCGAGGTGCACCGCGACGTCCTTGTTGGACGCGCCGTCGGCGATGAGGGTCAGCACCTCGACCTCGCGGTCGGTCAGCGGCGACGCCTCCGCCGCCTCGACGTGGGGGCCGCCGGACGTGCTCGCTCCGTCGGGGTCGGCACCGGCGACGTCCCGCACGAGCTCGTCGCACGCCTCGAGCAGCTGCCGCCATCCGAGCGCCGCGCCCTGCCGCACGGCGGCGTCGAACCGCTCCTGGCCGAGCTCGGCGCGGAGGTGCTCGACCCCGAGGTCGTAGATCGCCACGTGCTGCGGCGACAGGCGGGACCGGAGCTGCCCGAGCACACCGACGAGGCCGCCGTGCAGCACGGCGCCCGTCTCGGTCCTGCCGGCCGCGACCGAGGCGAGGACGAGCGCGGCCACACAGATCTCCTCCACGTACCAGTGGCCCGATCGTCGGCACGCCCGCAGCGCTCGGCCCACCTCCTCGACGGCCGGGACCACGTCGCCGCGGCTCAGGCGTGACAGGGCAAGCATCACTCGGAGCGTGCCCTCGGCCTGAGCGTCGTCCATGTCGACCGCCGTCGCCACGGCCGCCTCCAGATCGACGAGCGCGTGCTCGGGGCGCTGCTCGATGCCGCCGATGCCGGCGAGCACGAACGTCGTGCGCAGCACCTGCCACGCGTCGCCCTCCTCGTGCGCCCGGCGGATCGCCTGCGACGCGTCGCGGACCGCGTCATCGTTGCGGCCCTGCTGGTTGGCGACCACGCCCGAGATCGAGAGCAGCCGGGTGGTCCACCACCCCTCGTCCGACGCCGCCGCGAGCTCGGTCGCCCGCTCGACGATCGCCCGGGCCCCGTCCAGGTCCTCGGAGGTCAGGTGGAGATGGATCATCGTCCACATGGCCCGGAGCGTGAGGTCGGGGCGCGCGGCCCGCTGCGCTGCCTCGACCGCCTGGTCGAGCTGGTCGAGCAGCCCGTCGGCCCGGTCGCGGCTCGTCGGCGCCCAGGAGGCGCGAGTCCAGTAGAAGAGATCGGCGACGCTCACCCATGCGGCGGCCTCGACCGCGGGGTCCAGCGTCCCGGCGGTGGCGTCGAGGAGCGAGCGCAGCTGCTCGCCGGCGACGGCCGTCCGTCCGGCATCGATCCATGCGGTGTGGACGCAGGAGAGCAGTCGAACCGCATCCGACGTGCGGCCCTCGGCGCGGAGGGCATCGGACGCGGCGGCGTACTCGTCGGCATCCGCGTGGATGAGCGGCCGCACCACGCCCTGCTCCGCGCTCCACAGCCGGGTGGCCATGGATTCGGCCCGGGCGAGGAAGTGCGCCGCGTGCCGTTCCCGGGTCGTCCCGGACTCCGCCGCTCCCGACAGGTGCTCCCGAGCGAGCTCGCGCACGGAGGCGAGCATCTTGAGGCGTCGGGATCCCGCGACGTCGACCTGGATCACGAGCCCGGTGGACACGAGGCCCGCCAGCGCGTCCCAGGCGCGGTCGGCGTCCAGCTCGCAGTCCGAGACGACGGCGACGGCGTCGTCCCACGTGAGCGGGCCGACGAACGCGCCGAGGCGACGGAACGCGACGCGCTGGTCGGGGTCCAACAGGTCGTGGGTCCACTCGAGCGGGCGC
>JAEZAI010000541.1 GCA_023427825.1 Actinomycetes bacterium | reverse complement strand
GGCGTGGTCCACTCGGTCATCCACCAGCTCGCCCCGGGCACCCGGGTCATCGACGTCACGCACGGCATCCCGCCCTACGACGTCCGCGCCGCAGGGCTCACGCTGGCCCGCAGCGTGCAGTACCTCTCGCCCGGGGTGATCGTCGCCGTGGTCGACCCCGCGGTCGGCACCCACCGCCGCCCGATCGCGGTCGAGGTCGGCGACGGTCGTGCGGTGTTCATCGGGCCCGACAACGGGGTGCTCGCACCGGCCGTCGGCATGCTCGGCGGCGCCACGCGCGCGGTGTGGCTCAACGACCCCGAGTACCAGTTGCCCGCGCACGGGCGGCTGTTCGACGGCCGGGACGTGTTCGCACCGGCCGCTGCACACCTCTGCAACGGCGTCCCCCTCGAGGAGCTCGGCGAGGTGATCGACACCGCCACGCTGTTCCCCGGCGTGCTGCCGATCACGCGCGACGAGGACGGCTCGCTGATCTCCGAGGTGCTCTGGGTCGACCGCTACGGCAACGCCCAGCTCAACGTGGACCCCGAGGAGCTGGACCGCCTGGGCGGCGACCACTTCGAGGTCCTCGTCGACGCCGGCCGCCGCACCGCGCGGCGGGCCCGTGCGTTCGACGAGATCGGGATCGGAGCCGTGGCGCTGGTCGTCGACAGCTACGGGCTCATCGCGCTGGCGGCGCGCCCGGCCAGCGCGGCCGAGGACCTGGGGATCGGTCCGGGCGACGCGGTCACGCTCCGGCCCATCGAGGGTGCGCAGGACGAGCCGCCGGTCAGCGCCGTGACCGTGCAGTTCGGCCGGCGCAGCCCCGGACCCGGCGCGGCCGACCACGGCGCCGTCGGGGATCGAGCGGACGGACCAGGAGGTGCCGGATGAGGCGCAACACCACGATCGCCGTCGTCATCCTGATGCTCGTCATCGTCCGCGCCGCGTTCCTGCAGTTGGTCGTGCTGGCCCGCTGACCCCGGCGCTGCGCTCCGGCACCCGACGCCCACGCGACGGCCGCCGCATGGAGCGGCATCGGGCACTAGCGTCGCCGCCGGTGAACCTGGCGACGATCATCGACCAACACCCCGGGGAGGCGACCGCGCTCATCAGCCGGGGCCGGGTGACGGACTACGCGACCCTGCGCTCGCAGGTCGCGGGGCTGCGCGGGAGCCTCGTCGAGATGGGGCTGCAGCCGGGGGACCGGCTGGCCATCATCGCCGGCAACAACTGGTACTTCGTCGTGTCGTACCTGGCGGCGCTGGGCGCGGGCCTGGTCGCGGTGCCGCTCAACCCCACCAACCCGGCCGCCGCCATGGCGCACGAGCTGCGGGACTCGGGCGCGGCCGCGATCGTCGCCACGCCCACGGCCCGGAACGCCCTGCGCGACATCGACTGGTCGACGCTGCCCGACGTCCAGCACTTCATGGGGGCGGGCTTCGAGCCGGGTCCGCTCGGCCTGCTGCTCGACGACCTGCTCGACCACGAGCCGGCCCCGGTCGTGGACCGCGGCCCCGACGACCTGGCGGTGCTCATCTTCACGTCCGGCACCGCCGGCGCGCCACGGCCCGCCATGCTCACGCACGGCAACCTCTACACCAACATCCGGCAGGTGATGGCGTCCGACGAGCGGGTCCAGGAGCCCGACGACGTGGTCTTCGGACTGCTGCCGATGTTCCACATCTTCGGCCTCAACGTGATCCTCGGCGTCGCCCTCACCGCCGGTGCGTCGATCCTGCTCGTCGAGCGCTTCGACCCGGTCTCTGCCATCGAGTCGATCGTCAAGCACGAGGTCACGACGATCGCAGGACCTCCCACCATGTGGGCCGCCTTCGCCGGCCTCCCGGGGGTGACCGGCGACGAGCTGTCGAGCGTGCGCCGGGCGGTGTCGGGCGCCGCCAAGCTGCCGGTCGAGGTCGCGCAGGCCATCCAGGCCCGCTTCGGTCTGGAGCTCGAGGAGGGCTACGGGTTGACCGAGGCGTCGCCGGTGGTCACGGCGCCGATCTCCGGTGTCACTCCCGCCGGCTCCGTCGGCATCCCGGTGCCGGGCGTCGAGGTGCGCCTGATCGATGCCGAGGGGCACGACGTGCTGGTCGGCGACCACGGCGAGCTGCTGGTCAAGGGCCCGAACGTCTTCGCCGGTTACTGGAACGATCCCGACGCCACGGCCCGGGTGCTGACCGACGACGGCTGGTTGCGGACCGGCGACGTGGGGGTCGTCGACGACGAGGGCAACCTCTACCTGGTCGACCGCGCCAAGGACCTCATCATCGTGTCGGGGTTCAACGTCTTCCCGGCCGAGGTGGAGGAGGTGCTGCTCGAGCACCCCGCCATCGAGGGGGTGGCCGTCGTCGGCGTGCCGCACCCGCACACGGGCGAGTCGGTCAAGGCGTACGTGAAGGCGCGCGACGGCATGCCGATCGAGGAGGACGACGTCATCGAGTTCTGCGCCGAGCGGCTGCCGCACTACAAGTGCCCGAACAAGGTGTGGTTCGTCGAGGACATCCCGCGGGGGCTCGGCGGCAAGGTGATCCGCCGCCTCCTCAGCTGACGGGCGCCGCTCAGGCGGCGCGGTCGTCGACCGTGGTCCGCGCGGTGGCCAGCTCGTAGAGCTCGGCCCAGTACGGCGAGGTGGGTGCCCGCTCCGCCGGCCGTCCCTGGTTGGAGCAGAGGAAGCCGACGAACAGGATCGTCACGCCGGCAGCCAGCCAGATGCCGAAGTCGACCATCTGGTCGCCGGTGCCGAACAGGGTGCCGCCGGTGCCGAGGACCAGCGAGCCGATCGCGATGAAGAGGTTGGTGAGCGCCAGGCGTCCCGGCGGGATCGGCATGCTCGCCGCCACCTCCGGGCGGCGCCGGACCCGCAGCAGCGCCACCGCCGACCACAGGGCACCCGCGATCAGCACCACGGCGCCCACGCCCGAGCCGACCGCGGCCATCACCCTCGGCCCGACGCCGAAGACCTCCCTGCCCGACGGGATGCCGGCGACGTCGAGCGGACCCAGCAGGGGAGCGGTGAGGACGACACCGGCGCAGAACGCGCTGAGCACGGTGAGCCACCAGCGCGTGCGGTCGCCGGCCCGTGCGCCCGCCAGCAGGTACACGGTGCCCAGCGCGAGCCACGGCACGTTGAGGATCGCTCCGAACAGGTAGAAGGACCGGAAGTCCAGGTCGCCCCACCCCAACGCCGCGGCCCAGAAGTACGAGAACGAGGCCAGGGCGAACATCGCGAGCGACACCGTCCACGCCAGACCGTGGGGCTTGCGCCGGTCGACCCAGCGCTCGAGCGTGGACAGCCCGAACGCGACCGACACCAGCGTGGCGACGGCACCCATGGCCGCGGCGGCGGTCATCGCTCGGCTGCCATCACCCGGTGGTGACGGCGTGCGCTCGGTGGTCGGACATCGCCTCCAGCATGACCCGTGAGGTCCCGGCCGGCGAGGAGATCGGCGGCCGTCCGCGCCCCACCAGACTTTGTGAACGATCGCACGAGGCAGGTACCTTCGGCAGATGCCGCCGTCGGGACGAGCCTCCATCCCTGAGGCCACCGTGGCGCGCCTGCCGCTGTACCACCGGTGCCTGCTCGACCTGCAGGCCGAGGGCCGCAGCAAGGTGTCCTCGGAGCAGCTGGCAGAGCTGGCGGGGGTGAACGCGGCCAAGGTCCGCAAGGATCTGTCGCACTTCGGCTCCTACGGCACGCGGGGTGTCGGCTACGACGTGGAGCGCCTGCTGGTCGAGATCGCGTCCGAGCTCAACCTGGACCACGACTGGCCGTGCGTCATCGTCGGCGCCGGCAACCTGGGTTCCGCGCTGGCCACCTTCGCCGGCTTCACCAACCGGGGCTTCACGGTGGTCGGCGTGCTCGACGTCGATCCGGCCAAGGTCGGCCGCCGGCTCGGCGACCTGACCGTGCGCCACCAGGACGAGCTGGCGGACCTCGTGGCCACCGAGGGCGTGGCGATCGGCATCGTCGCCGTCCCGCCCGCTGCGGCGCAGGAGGCGGCCGAACGCCTGGTCGAGAACGGGATCACCTCGATCCTCAACTTCGCCCCGACGGTCCTCGACGTGCCCAGCACGGTGAAGGTGCGCGACGTCGACCTGGCGGTCGAGCTGCAGATCCTGGCGTTCCACGAGGACCGGTCCCGCACCGCGCCCTCCACCCGCTCCGCCGGCTGAGGGGGCCGGCGCGGTGCCGGTCGCCACAGCCGCCGCCTGAACTGGCGGACGGCGGTCCCGCGCAGCATGCTGGTGACGTCCGTGCGGCCGTCACCGCCCCCGGTGGCGACGGCCCGATCGAAGGAGCGCCAGCAGGCGTGTCTGTCGTCGTCGTTGGAGCGAACCACCGCACCGCACCGCTCGACCTGCTCGAGCGCATGGCGGTCACCGGTGACCGCCTGCCCAAGCTGCTGCACGCACTCGACGCCGGTGCCGACACGTCCGAGGTCGTGGTGCTCGCCACGTGCAACCGCACCGAGGTGTACCTCATCGCCGAGCGGTTCCACGGTGCCTACGCCGAGGTGCGGGACTTCTTCGCCGACCTGACGTTCCTGCCGCCCGAGCGGTTCGCCGAGAGCCTCTACGTGCACTACGACGACCAGGCCGTGCGCCATCTGTTCGAGGTGGCGGCCGGGCTCGACTCCGCGGTGCCCGGGGAGCACGAGATCCTGGGCCAGGTGCGCGACGCGTGGGAGCTGGCGCGGGTCGAGGGCACGGCCCGCCGTGGCCTCAACCTGCTGTTCCGCCACGCGCTCGAGGTCGGCAAGCGGGCCCGGACCGAGACGTCGATCGCCCGTCACGTCACGTCCGTGTCGCAGGCCGCCGTGATCCTGGCGGGCGAGCGCCTGGGCGAGCTGCGCGGCGTCGACCGCCCGGTCGACGAGTCCGGGGCGTGCACCGCCGCCGGCGCCCGGGCCGGCCTCGCCGGCGC
>JAEZAI010000415.1 GCA_023427825.1 Actinomycetes bacterium | reverse complement strand
TCCCCCGCCCCCGCCGGGCCGAGGAGACCGTCGAGCTCGCCCTGCGGCTCCTGCCGGCCCAGGCGCTACTCTGACGACCCGTCAGATCCGAACGAGGCCCCGGTCGACGGGGGGACGGAGGCTCGAGTGAGCACCAGGCGCGTGCCGGCGATCGAGGGGTGGTTCACGATGCCCGAGGACGGCACGGCCCCCGCGCTGATCGGCACCCGTGACTCGATCACGGGCACGTACTTCTTCCCGCCGGAGCGTGTGATGTCCCGGGCGCCCGGCGCCGCGGACGCCGAGCTCACCGACGTCGAGCTGTCCCGCACCGGGAAGCTGTGGTCCTACACGAACGCGGGGTACCGCCCGCCGGAGCCGTACGTGCCGGTGACCGACCCGCACGAGCCGTTCGCGATCGCGGCGGTCGAGCTCGAGGCCGAGAAGATGGTCGTCATGGGCCAGGTCGTGGCCGGCGTGACCGTCGACGACCTCCAGGTCGGGATGGACATGGAGTTGGTGCTCGACACGCTCTACTCCGAGCCCGACCCCGACGGCGCCGAGGGCGACACCGTCGAGTACGTCGTGTGGAAGTGGCAGCCGGCGAACAGCGCCGGGACCGAGGGAGGTCGGCCGTGAGCGTCGAACAGGTCGCCGTCCTGGGTGTGGGCATGCACCCCTGGGGCAAGTGGGGTCGCAACTTCGTGGAGTACGGCGTGGCCGCGGCCCGCGACGCGCTGGCCGACGCCGCCGTCGACTGGCGCGACATCGGCTTCGTCGCCGGCGCGGACACCATGCGCAACGGGTACCCGGGCTACGTGGCGGGGGCCACGTTCGCCAAGGCGCTCGGCTGGACCGGCATCCCGGTCACCAGCGCGTACGGCGCCTGCGCGTCGGGGACCATGGCGCTGGAAGCGGCGCGCCAGCGCATCCTGGCCGGTCTGTGCGACGTGGCGCTCGTCGTCGGTGCCGACACGACGCCGAAGGGCTTCCTCAAGCCCAACAAGGGCGAGCGCGGCGACGACCCGGACTGGCTGCGCTTCCACCTGATGGGAGCGACCAACCCGACGTACTTCGCCCTCTACGCCCGACGGCGGATGGACCTCTACGGGGCCACCCCCGACGACTTCGCGCAGGTGAAGATCAAGAACGCCCGCAACGGCCTCGGCAACCCGTACGCCCGGTACCGCAAGGAGGTCACGGCCGACGACGTGGCCGGGTCGCCCGTGGTGGCCAGCCCGCTGCGCCTGCTCGACATCTGCGCCACGTCCGACGGCGGCGCCGCCGTCGTGCTGTCGTCCATGGAGTACGCCCGCAAGCACCTCTCGGGCGCTGACCCGACGGTGCGGGTGGCGGCGATCAGCACGGTCACGCCGACGTTCCCCAACACGATCATCGAGATGCCCGACTTCGCCACGGATTCGGCCGCCGGACTGCCGGCGCCGGACCACACGTTCAAGCAGGCGATCGGCGTGGCCGCGTACGAGCAGGCCGGGATCGGTCCCGACGACGTGGACGTGGCCGAGGTCTACGACCTGTCCACCGCCCTCGAGCTCGACTGGTACGAGGACCTGGGCTTCTGCGGCCCGGGAGAGGCGGAGAAGCTGCTCCGCGACGGCGTGACGCAGCTCGACGGCCGGCTGCCGGTCAACCCCTCGGGCGGCCTGGCCTGCTTCGGCGAGGCCGTGCCGGCTCAGGCGATCGCGCAGGTCTGCGAGATCACCTGGCAGCTGCGGGGCCAGGCCGAAGGTCGTCAGGTCGCCGATCCCCGGGTGGGCATCACCGCCAACCAGGGCCTGTTCGGCCACGGGTCGAGCGTCATCCTCACCCGCTGACCCACTCGCGGGCTCGACCCCTCAGTTCCGTCCGTCGCGTGCCGATGGAGGTGGTGGGAACACCACACACGGCGCACGACACCCGGGGCCTGCGGGCCCCGGTGTCGTGGACCGCACGGTCCCGCACCCCTGAGCTCGGGACACCTCGCGCCCGATGCGGGCGCCACGCGACCCGAGTACGGCAGGCCGGGCGCACGGGCTGACCTCGGGACACCTCGCGCCCGATGCGGGCGCCACGCGACCCGAGTACGGCACGCTGAGCTCGGGACACCTCGCGCCCGATGCGGGCGCCGACCGTCCCCCAGATCGGGAGCCCGCTGAGCTCGGGACGCCTCGCGCCCGATGCGGGCGCCGACCGTCCCCAGATCGGAGCCCTCCCGGTAGCGTCCGGTCCGTGATGATCCGCCCGGCCGTGGCCGCCGACGCTCCCGCGATCCTCGACATCTACAACCGCGAGGTGCTGACCTCGAACGTCACGTTCGACCTCACGCCCCGCACCGAGGACGAGCAGCGCCGCTGGATCACCGACCGGTCGGGCGCCCACGGGGTCATCGTGGCCGTCGAGGTCGTGGACGGCGTCGACCGGGCCATCGGCTTCGGCGCGCTGTCGGCGTACCGGGAACGCCCCGGCTACTCCACGTCGGTCGAGGACTCCGTGTACGTGCACGCGGACCACCGCGGCACCGGTGTGGGGGCCGCGATCCTGACCGAGCTCGTCGCCATGGCCACCGCCCACGGGTACCACGCCCTCATGGCCCGCATCGTGGCGGGCCACGACGCGTCGATCGGCCTCCACGCCCGACTCGGCTTCGAGATCGTCGGCACGGAGAAGGAGGTCGGCCGGAAGTTCGGGCGCTTCCACGACGTCGTCGTCATGGAGCGACTCCTGTGAGCGACCAGCGCGAGCGAGCGGTCGCCGTGAACGGGCCCGAGCTCTCCGCGCACCGGGGCGACATCACCACGCTCGAGGTGAAGGCGATCGTGAACGCCGCCAACCGCTCGCTGCTCGGTGGCGGCGGCGTGGACGGGGCCATCCACCGGGCCGCCGGCCCGGGCCTGCTCGCTGAGTGCCGAACCCTGGGCGGCTGCGAGACCGGCGACGCGAAGGCGACGGGCGGGCACCGGCTCGCTGCCCGCCACGTGATCCACACCGTCGGTCCGATCTGGCGCGGCGGCGACCAGGACGAGCC
>JAEZAI010000384.1 GCA_023427825.1 Actinomycetes bacterium | reverse complement strand
ACCCAGGGCATGTACGCGTCGACCTGGCGCGGCGACATCGAGCTGGCCGGCTCCGGTGCGCTCATGGAGCACTCGATCCACGACCTGGACCTCCTGGAGTGGTTGCTCGGGCCCGTCGACACCATCGGCGCCCACCAGTCGTTCTTCCACGGCATCGAGGGCATCGAGGACTCGGTGAGCGCGCTGCTGCGCTTCACCAGCGGCGCCTCGGGCAACCTCGCGTCCATCTGGCACGACGTGCTGAGCCGGCCGAGCCAGCGGCGCATGGAGGTGTTCTGCGAGAACGCCACGATCACCCTCGAGTCGGACGACGCAGGGCCGGTGCGCCGTCAGACCGCCGACGCCGAGGAGGTGGTGGATGGCGTGGACCTGATCCCGTGGCTGGCGGCGAGGGGCATCGCCACCCCGAGCGCCGAGGAGGAGTTCCTCCGGGCCGTCGCGGTGCACCTCGAGGGCGGGACGCCAGCGCGCCTGCGCCCCGACGTGGAGGACGCGCTGCGGGCGCACGTGCTCGCCGACGCCACCTACCGGTCCGCCGTCGTCGGCGGCGACCCCGTGGCCATCCCCGAGCCGTGACCGGACCCACCGGGGACCGCACGCTCGGCGTCGGCGCCGCGCGCGTCGACGGCGAGCTCGTCCCCGGCGACGTGTCGATCGGCGCCGACGGTCGAATCGCGGCGGTCGGGCTGGGAACCGGTGGGGGTCGCGGACACGTGGCGATCCCCGGACTGGTGGACCTGCAGGTCAACGGGTTCGCCGGCGTCGACCTCCGCCGGACCGACCTGGCGGGCTACCGGGTGGCGGGGGAGGCCCTGGCGGCGCACGGCGCCACCGCGGTGCAGCCCACGTTCTTCGGGCTGTCGCTCGACCGCTACGTGGGCGCGCTCGACGTGCTGGCCGAGGTGGCGGCCGACCAGCAGGCAGGGCTGGCGGCGGGGTCGTTGCGGGGCTGCCGGTTCCTGCCGGCGCACCTGGAAGGACCGTTCCTGAACTCCACGTTCAAGGGCGCGCACGACGAGCGCACTTTCCTGCCGCCGTCGACCGACGCGGCGGACCGACTGCTCGCCACCGGCCAGGTCGGCTTCATGACGGTGGCGCCGGAGCTGCCCGGCGGCATCGAGCTGGTCCGCCACCTCGCGGCGAACGGCGTGGTGGTCAGCATCGGCCACTCCGACGCGGACGTGGAGGCCACGCTCGCGGCCGTCGACGCCGGCGCCCGGCACCTCACGCACTGCTGGAACGCGCACCGGCGTCTCACCTCGCGCGACCCCGGCCCCGCGGCGGTGGCGCTGTCGCGGCCCGACCTCGTCGTGGGCCTGATCCCCGACGGCGTGCACGTGGCGGACGAGGTGCTGCGGCTGACCCTGCACGCCGCGGCGGGGCGCGTGGCGGCGACGACCGACTGCATCCCGCCCGCGGGCCTGGCGTCGCTCGACGAGTGGGAGGAGGAGCCCGGCATGACGGTGACCGTGCGCGGCGGCCGCGCGACCCTGGCGGACGGCACGCTGGCCGGCAGCGTCGCCACCCCCGACCAGGTGCTGCGCCACCTCGTCGGCCTCGGACTGGAGCTCCCCGAGGCGGTGGACGCGTGCGGCGGGGTCCAACGCCGGTTGCTCGGGCTGGCGGAGGTGCGGCTGCGGCCGGGCGACGTGGCGGACGTCGCCGTCCTGGACGACGGGCTGCGGCCCGTGCGGACGCTGGTCGCAGGCCACGAGGTGTTCGCCGCCTGAGCGGCCGGCGGCGTTTGACGGTCGTGACGCCGCCGGGAACACTCGGACCCACGTCACGTCGGAGCCGAGGGGGCACGCAGTGGGACCGTTGAGCGGGATCAGGATCATCGAGGTCGCAGGCATCGGGCCCGGACCGTTCGCAGCGATGATGCTGGCCGACATGGGTGCGGACGTGATCCGGGTGGACCGCGCCGCGAACGCCATGGGCGGCGATCCCGAGGTGCCGCCGTCGGACGTGCTCAACCGCGGCCGCCGGTCGATCGCGCTGGACCTGAAGTCGCCCGAGGGCATGGCCGTGCTGATGGACCTGGTCGAGCACGCCGACGGGCTCATCGAGGGCTTCCGTCCCGGTGTCGCCGAGCGACTGGGGTTCGGGCCCGAGGCCTGCGCCGAGCGCAACCCCAAGCTCGTGTTCGGACGCATGACCGGCTGGGGCCAGGACGGTCCCTACGCTCCGACCGCGGGCCACGACATCAACTACATCGCCCTCGCCGGCGTCCTGGCCCACCTCGGCCGGGCGGACGAGAAGCCCACCCCGCCGATCAACCTGGTCGGTGACTTCGGCGGCGGCGGCATGCTGCTCGCGTTCGGCATGGTCTGCGCGCTGCTCGAGGCCCAGCGGTCGGGCTCCGGCCAGGTCGTCGATGCGGCCATGGTCGACGGCGCCGCCACCCTCATGACGATGATGTGGGCGTTCTCCGCCATGGGCATCTGGTCCGAGGAGCGGGGCACGAACATGCTCGACACCGGCGCCCACTTCTACGACACGTTCGAGTGCGCCGACGGCGGCTACGTGTCGATCGGCTCGATCGAGCCGCAGTTCTACGCCCAGCTCGTCGAGCTCACCGGGCTCGAGAAGCACTACTCCGACAAGGGCCAGGAGCTGCCCCGCCAGATGGACCGGGCGGCGTGGGGCGAGCTCAAGGGCGCGCTGACCGAGATCTTCCTCACCCGCACGCGGGACGAGTGGTGCGAGGTCATGGAGGGCACCGACGTGTGCTTCGCGCCCGTTCTCACCATGAGCGAGGCCCGGAACCACTCGCACAACGTGGCCCGCGGCACCTTCGTCGAGGTCGCCGGCATCCCGCAGCCGGCCCCGGCGCCGCGGTTCAGCCGCACCACGGCGGAGATCCAGCGGCCGCCGGCGCACGTGGGCCAGCACACCGACGAGGTGCTGTCGGACTGGCTGGGACTCGACGCCGAGCGCCTCGCCACGCTGCGCGACTCGGGCGCCGTCGCCGGCTGATCAGCCCTCGCCGTCGCCGGCGGCCCTGGGAGCCGGTGGCCGGGCGGGCGGAGTCGGGACCGAGCGTTAGCCTCCCGCAGATGTCGACCGTCGTGTGCTTCCATGCCCATCCCGACGACGAGTGCATCCAGACCGGGGGGACCATGGCCCGGGCCGCGGCCGAGGGGCACCGGGGCGTTCTCGTGGACGCCACCCGCGGCGAGCACGGCGAGATCGTGCCCGACGTCCTCGAGGAGGGCGAGGCGCTCTGGCAGCGGCGGATCGCCGAGACCTACGAGGCCGCCCGGATCCTGGGTGCCGAGCGCGTCGAGTTCCTGGGCTACGTCGACTCCGGGATGATGGGCGAGCCCGGCAACGACGCGCCGTACTCGTTCTGGTCCGCAGACGTGGAGCACGCCGCCCACCGCCTCGCCGCCATCCTCACCGAGGAGTCGGCGGACGTGCTGACCGCCTACGACCACCACGGCGGCTACGGCCATCCGGACCACATCCAGGTCCACCGGGTGGGGCTGCGCGCCGCGGAGATCGCCGGTACGCCGATCGTGCTCCAGGCGACGATGAACCGGGACCACATCAAGGCCGGCCTCGCCGAGGCCCGCGCCGCGGCGGAGGCGGCCCGGGAGGTGGGCGACGAGGTCGAGACGCCGACCGATGAACCCGAGTTCGACCCGCCCGACGACTTCGGCGAGCCCGAGGCGAACATCACCCACTCGATCGACGTCCGGGACCTCACCGATCACAAGCGGGCGGCCATGCAGGCCCACGCCAGTCAGATCGCGCCCGACTCCTGGTTCCTCAAGATGGACGACGAGCAGTTCGAGCGTGCGTTCGGGACCGAGTGGTTCATCCGCGTCGGGCGACCGCGAGGCGAGGGCGCGCCCTTCGCCGCCTCGATCTGGGACTGACCAGCACCCGGGCGCCGCGGCGACGACGCTCGGGCTGCGGCGGGCACTTGGTGCCGGCGCCGATCAGCATGGACACGGCCAGCCCGACCGCCAGCCACAGGGCCAGGAGCAGGACGAGCATCCACATGCCCAGACCCTTCCCCGCCCGGGTGCTCGTCATGCATCCGTAACAATGGAACCCGTCGCGCGTGGGTGGAGCGTGGGCCCGGGGTGGGGATCGGCCGGGAGACCGCCGTTACGGCAGCAGCGGTTCGGCGGGGGTGTGGCCGGCGTTGGCCCAGGCGTCGACGAACGCCTCGAGCGCGTCGTTGGGGTCCTGTGCCGGATCCGACGGGTCGCCGATCGGGCCGTAGCCCTCGTCGTACGCCTCGGCCCCCGGCATGCTCAGCCGGCCGGCATCCCGCAGCTCTTCGAAGCTGATGGGCGGGACGTAGCCGTCCACATCACGCCGGGCGGTCGTGGAGGGTTGGGTCTGAGGGGTCATGTCGCTCCTTGGATGGACGCCTCGCGGCGCATCGCCCCTCCGCCTGCCGGGACAGCCACCCCGACCTCGTCGACCGTACCCGACCTCCGTCGCCGGGTGGCGGAATGTGAGGAGATCCTCCGATCTCTCGCTTCGTGACCTCTCAGCAACGATCGATCGACCGGCCGTCGGAGGGCTCCGAGATGCCGGTCGGGAGAGGTCAGGAGGTGAACATCTCGGGGGTCAGCCCGAGCAGCGGACCGTCGCCCCGCAGCACGACCGTGCGCTCGACGAAGCGGACCACCACGGCATCGCCCTCGAACTCGCCCAGGATCAGGTGGCCGTCCGCGTCCGCGCCGGTGATGCACAACAGCTCCACGTGGTGGCGTTGCAGCTCGCCCGCGTACGCGTCCACGCCGTCGGCCACGACCTCCCAGTCGATCAGGTCGGTGGCGGGCCCGTCCTCGTCGACTCGCGAGACCGCGACGAGCGTGCCGAAGCGGACGGGGACCTCCGCACCGTCGAGGTGGAGGCGGTGGATCACGAGACGGGCGTGCTGCACCGGCGCAGCATGCCACCGGTTTCGAGCGCCCCGGAACGTCCCCACTAAGGTCCCGCCGGTGTTCGCCTCCGTCCTGCAGTTCCACACGGAGTGGGCGTGGATGGTCATCCTCGGCAACGCGCTGGGCGGCCTGTGGTGCCTGGGGGCCCACTGGATCCCCGCGCTGCGGGTGCGGGCGCTGTGGTGGTTCGTGATCTTCGTCGAGGCGACGATCTTCGTGCAGGTCAGCCTCGGCGTGTACATGGTGGCGGGCGAGGGCTTCAAGGCGCCGCAGTTCCACATGTTCTACGGCTTCGTCGCGATCATCACCGTGGCGATCCTGTACAGCTACCGGAACCAGATGAAGGCGTACCAGTACCTGCTGTACGGCTTCGGCGGGCTCTTCCTGATGGGCCTCGGCATCCGGGCGATGCTGGTTGGCTGAGCCCGTCCTAGTCGGGATCGCGAAGGGCGGCGAGGGCGGCGCGGGCCAGGATCTGGGCGCCGAGCGGGATCACCGACTCGTCCACGTCGAAGGTGCCGGCGTGCAGGTCCAGCCGGTCCGCGAGTCCGGGCGGATGGGTGCCGAGACGGCCGTAGGACCCGCCGGTCCGCTCCAGGTACCAGCTGAACGAGTCGCCGCCGACGCTGCGGGGTGACGTGACCACGCCCCGGGCGCCCAGCACCTCGACGCCGGCCGCGGCCAGGAGCGCGGTCTCGTGCTCTCGGTTGACCACCGGGGGCACGCCGCGACGGTGCATCAGCTCCCACGCGGCGCCCGTCGGTCCGACGACCTGTGCGAGCGCGTTGCGGACCAGGGTGTCGGCACGGTGCCAGACGCCGCGGTCGGGGGTCCGCAGGCTGCCGCGCAGCTCCGCCCTGGTCGGGATGACGTTGTGCGCGTCGCCGGCCGAGATCGACCCGAACACCAGCAGCAGCTCCGAGTCGCCCGCGGCCTCGGCGACGAGCGGCGGCAGCTCCCGCACGACGCGCGCGGCGACGTCGACCAGGTCGACGGTGAGGTGCGGTCGAGCCGTGTGTCCACCTGGACCGGACAGGTGCACCTCGACCAGGTCGGCCGCGGCGGTGAGCGGGCCGGTGCGCACACCCAGGTGGCCGGCGTCGAGCTTGGGATCGCAGTGCAGCCCGAAGATCGCATCGATCCCGTCGAGCGCCCCGGTGGCGATCACCTCGACCGCGCCGCCGGGGACGCGCTCCTCGGACGGCTCGAAGATCAGCCGGACGCGGTGCGGTGCGGTGCCGTCGCCGGCCGCCCCCCGGCGGAGCAGCTCGTGCAGGGCCTGGCGGGCGCCGAGGGTGACGACCGTGTGGACGTCGTGACCGCAGGCGTGCGCCACGCCGTCGCGCCGCGACCGGTACGGCACGTCCTTGTCGTCCTGCATGCTCAACGCGTCGATGTCGCCCCGGACCGCGACCGTGGGCGGCGCGTCGCCGGGGCCCACGTCGCACACCAGGCCGGTGCCGCTCGGCAGCACGACGGGGGAGAGGCCCGCGACCTCGAGTCGCTCGACGAGCAGGGTGGTGGTGTCGTGCTCCTCGCCGCTCGGTTCGGGGTGCGCGTGCAGGTGACGGCGGAGCGCGACCAGCTCCTCGGCGTGCAGCGAGACCAGCTCCGCGACCGGGTCGGACTCGTCCACCTCGGTGCTCACGCGGCAGCCCCGGCATCCCACTCCCGGAGGAGCAGGTCCACCACGTCGCGGTGGTCGCCCCCGGCGGCGAGTACGGCGCGTTGACGCTCGGCGCCGTTGCCGTCCCGGAGGATCCGCGACACGAGCGACAGCTCGTCGGCGCAGCACAGCTCGGCCGCGACCGGCCGCAGGCGTTCGACGGTCTCGGCGACCAGCTCGTGAGCAGGGCGGCGCGTGCCCCGGTCGTCGGTGATCAGCTCGGCGTCCAGGCCGTGGCGGGCCGCCAGCCACTTGTTCTCACGGATCACCCAGTCCCGAACGGTCGAGGTGCCCTCGCCGGCCGCCGCCCGCGCCTGCAGGTCCGCGACGCTGCACTGCGCGAGCGCGACGAGCGCCCGCACCTCGTCCATGGACTGGATCGCGTCGCACATGCGCAGCTCCACCGTGCCGAAGTCGGGGTGCGGTCGGACGTCCCACCACACCTCGCGGATCGAGTTGATCGCCCCCGCGGCGAGCAGGGTCCCCATGAACTCCTGGAAGTCGTTCCAGCAGTCGAGCCCCGGCGGCAGACCGGCGGTCGGCAGCGACTCGAAGATCTTGGTCCGGGCCGAGCTCAGCCCGGTGTCCTGTCCCTCCCAGTACGGGCTCGACGCCGAGAGCGCGAGGAACAGCGGGAGCTGCTCGGCCAGGCCGTTCGTGACCGCCACCGCCATCTCGCCGGACCGGACGCCCACGTGCACGTGCGTGCCGTGGATCGCCAGCCGCCGGGCCGGCCAGCCGATCCGCTCGATGAGCTCCCGGTAGCGATCCGCGGGGCTGACCTCCAGGTCCAGCCAGCGGGTGAACGGGTGCGTGCCCGACGCGACGAGGCCCAGGTCGGCCTCACCCCCGGCCAGCGCCGTGGTGACCTCCTGGAGCGGGGCGGTCAGGTCCGCGACGGCACCGGCGACCGAGTCGTTGATGCCGGTGATGACCTCGAGCGTCGACTCGAACAGCTCGTGCTTCACCTTGGGATGCTCGGCCCCGTCCACTCCGCCTCCGAGGCGCTCGAGCACCTCGGAAGCGGCGTTGACCAGACCGCGCGTCCCCCGGTCGACGATGCCGAGCTCCAGCTCGACGCCCAGGGTGGGGGTGGGGGAGGTCCGGAACTCGATCGTCACCCGGACCCCCTACCCGGTCGAGCGGACCGAGCGTCCTCCGGCTCAGCCGCCGAGGCGCTGCTCGAGCGCGGTCAGCTCTTCGCGCATGCGGGTCGGCAGGCGCTCGCCGATGAAGTCGAAGTGGTTGTTGATGAGCTCCACCTCGCCCTTCCAGGCGATCGGGTCCACGTCGAGCAGCTGCTCCAGCGTGTCGCCGTCGATGTCGAGGCCCTCGGTGTCGAGCGAGTCGGGGGTCGGCACCCAGCCGATCGGCGTCTCCTTGGCGTCGGCCGTGCCGTCGATGCGCTCGAGCGCCCACTTGAGCACCCGGCTGTTCTCGCCGAAGCCCGGCCAGAGGAACTTGCCGTCGTCGGACTTGCGGAACCAGTTGACCCAGAAGAGCTTGGGCAGCTTCTCGGGATCGGTGGCCGTGCCGATGTCCAGCCAGTGCTGGATGTAGTCGCCGACGTTGTAGCCCATGAACGGGAGCATGGCGTACGGGTCGAAGCGGACCTCGCCGACCGTGCCGGCCGCGGCCGCGGTCTTCTCGGAGCTCATCACCGCGCCCAGGAAGGTGCCCTGCTCCCAGTCGTACGACTGCGTGACGAGCGGGACGTTGGTGGCGCGACGGCCGCCGAAGAGGATGGCCGAGATCGGCACGCCGGCCGGGTCCTCCCACTCGGGGGCGATCGACGGGCACTGCGACGCCGGCGTGGTGAAGCGCGCGTTCGGGGGGGCGGCCGGGGTGCCCGACTCGGGCGTCCAGTCGTTGCCCTTCCAGTCGACGAGGTGCGCCGGGGGCTCCGACATGTCCTCCCACCACACGTCGCCGTCGTCGGTCTTGGCGACGTTGGTGAAGATGGAGTTGCCCCACATCGTGTCCATGGCGTTCTTGTTGGTGGTGTCGGACGTGCCGGGGGCCACGCCGAAGAAGCCCGCCTCGGGGTTGATCGCGTACAGGCGGCCGTCCTCGCCGAACTTCATCCAGGCGATGTCGTCGCCGACGGTCTCGACCTTCCAGCCGGGCAGCGACGGGATGAGCATGGCCATGTTGGTCTTGCCGCACGCGGAGGGGAACGCAGCGGCCACGTAGCGCTTGACGCCCTCGGGCGAGGTGATGCCCAGGATCAGCATGTGCTCGGCCATCCAGCCGTCGTCGCGGGCCATGGTCGAGGCGATGCGCAGGGCGAAGCACTTCTTGCCGAGCAGCGCGTTGCCGCCGTACCCGGAGCCGTAGGACCAGATCTCCTTGGTCTCCGGGAAGTGCGAGATGTACTTGGTCTCGTTGCAGGGCCACGGCACGTCGGCCTGGCCGTCGGCGAGTGGGGCGCCGACGGAGTGGAGGCAGGGGACCCACTCACCGTCGCCGAGCACGTCGAGGGCGCCCTGGCCCATCCGGGTCATGATCCGCATGGAGACAGCGACGTAGGGGGAGTCGGTCAGCTGCACGCCGATGTGGGCGATCGGGGAGCCGAGCGGGCCCATGGAGAAGGGCACGACGTACATCGTGCGGCCCTTCATGGTCCCGCGGTACAGCTCGAGCATCTCGGCCTTGAGCTCGGCCGGCGGCCGCCAGTGGTTGGTCGGGCCGGCGTCGATCTCGTTCTCGCACGAGATGAAGGTGCGGTCCTCGACCCGGGCGACGTCGCTCGGGTCCGACAGCGCGAGGTAGCTGTTGGGGCGCTTGGCCTCGGACAGCTTCTCGAACGTGCCGTTGTCGACGAGGAGCTGGCACAGCCGGTCGTACTCCTCGGCGCTGCCGTCGCACCACTCGACCGCATCCGGCTCGAAGATCTGGCGCCATTCCTCGACCCAGTCGAGCAGCCGCTGGTTGCTGGTGGTCCCTGCCATCGTTGTCCCCGATCTGTGTTCGGCTTGCCGTGCCGTGTTCAGGCGGTCTCGGGCGCCGGCTCGGCGTGACCCCGGAAGGTCGGTGTGCCCATATCCACCTCGGACCCGAGCATGAGGCCGGTGGCCCGTCCCTCGGCGTCCAGGTCGTACTGGACCCGCTGCCCCTGGCGGAGCATGCGGAACAGGGTCCCGTCGAGCGCAGTGGGCGCGAGATCGTGCTCGGCGAGGTCCGTGTCGCGGACGACGATGCCGTCACCCGTCACGGGGTCATAGGACTTGATCACGCCCTGCACGCCGAGCTCCGTTCCACGCTGCTGCCGCTCCTGAGTGCCCGGTTCCCGTTGTGGGAATCCGCTGGCCCACGCTCACCGTACCGGTGGCCGCGGAGGCGCGGCAAAGCGCGGACGTCGATGGTGACGGAGGTCCCGAACGGAACCGGAGATGGGTGCGACGCGGGGCGCGCCGCGGGCTCAGGCCGGTCGGCGCGAGGCGACGGGCTTGGTGACCTTGCCGGCCTTGATGCAGCCGGTGCACACGTTCATGCGCTTGGTGCCCTGCGGCGTGGCGACGCGGATCCGCTGGATGTTCGGGTTCCAGCGGCGCTTGGTGCGGCGATGGGAGTGGCTCAGGTTCATCCCGAACGAGGGGCGCTTGTCGCAGATCTCACACACGGCGGCCATGGGTGTCGCTTCTCCGGTCCTTCCGCCACGGTCGGCGGTCATGCCGCCCGGACGGGGCGGTGCACTGTCGGTCGTCCGGGCCGGGCCCGGGTGCGGTCCGGCGCGGGAGGACCCGTCGACGGCCGACCGGACACTGTAGTGCCTCC
>JAEZAI010000341.1 GCA_023427825.1 Actinomycetes bacterium | reverse complement strand
GCGGACCACACGCCGTCCATGGCGTCGCTGGCGTAGTCGAGCGGCTGCTTGTCGTCGTCCTTGCCCGGGTTGAGCGGCATGAGGAACGTGCGGATGCCCAGGGCCTTGAGCTCGTCGAGCGTGCGGGACGTGCCGTCGGCGTCCCACCAGTTGATGAGGCCCACGCCCCAGATGCGCCCGCCCGAGCGCTCCTGCACGTCGGCGAGGTACTCGTTGTAGATGCGGAAGCAGAGCTCGCGGATCTCCTTGTCGGGCCACATGAGCAGGGCGAGGATCGCGTTCGGGAACGCCAGCTCCGACGTCACGCCCTCGGCGTCGAGCGCAGCGAGGCGGGCGTCGATGTCGCCCGTGTGCGACCCCGGCACGGGGTCGTACTGGCTGAGGACCTCGATGAACGCGGGCGGCAGGAACGTGGTGCCGTTCGAGCCGAGCACCCACCCGCCGTCCACCTGCATGACCCTCGGCGCCTGGTCGCGGAGGTGCTGCGGGAAGTGCTCGTACCAGATGTCGTCGGCGAGGCTGATGTGGTCGTCGGCCGAGAAGACCTCGAACCCTTCGGGCAGGCCGAGGTCGACCGGAGCCCCCGGACTGCGGTCCTTGGGAGCGCCGAGGCCCCCCGCCGGATACGCGAGCGTGCTGGTGTCGGCCACGTCGACCCCCCTGGACTGTGATCGGCCTGGACTGTGATCGGCCTGGACTGTGGATCGCCCTGGTCTGTGATCGGCCTGGTCTGTGATCGGCCTGGTCTGTGATCCCCCGGATCTGAATACTACGAGGTCGTAGTATTGTCAACGGGCGCCGTGCCCGACCGCACGGCCGACTCGACGACCCGCACCGCCCACGTGAGCGCCCGCTCCGCAGCGGCGGGGTCGAGCTGCCAGTTCCCGAGCAGGCGCTCGTACGCCGCCGGCGACCAGAGGACGTCGAGCACCGCCGCCGCGGCGATCCGCTGCTCCTCGGTCCAGTCCGCCGCCGCCTCGCTCACCGCGGCGACCAGCGCGTCGCGCTGCCGCGCGCCGGCGGCCGTCAGCACCCGGTCCGGCTCGACCGATGGGGTGCCCCCCGGACCTGCGCCGACCTGGGCGAAGATCCGCGCTGCGGCGACGGCGACGCCGTCGAGCGAGAGCCGGGCCAGGTCGATGCCGGCCCGCTGCTCCATGGCCGCCATGACCGCCTCGCGGAGCCCGACCTCGGAGGGGATGTGGCGGTAGACGGTGCGGGCGCTGACGCCGGCCCGCTCGGCCGTGGCCGCGACCGTGACGCCGCGCCAGTCCCGGACGTCGGACTCCCGTACCAACTCGCACGCGGCGTCGATGATGCGGTCGCGGGTCACCGCGGCCTGCTCGCTCCGGCGCGAGTTGTCGTAGCGCCGCCGGGCGGTCACCTCGGCCGGGTCCGCGGTCACGCCAGCTTCGCCGACCAGCCGCCGTCGACCGGGATCACCGCGCCGGTCACGAACGACGCCCGGTCCGACGCCAGGAACGCCCCCACCTCGGCGACCTCGTGGGGCAGGCCCGCCCGGTTGAGTGCCGCCTTCTCCTTGATGCCCGGCAGATCCGCACCCATGGCCCCCATGATCTCGGTGAGGATGAAGCCCGGGCAGATCGCGTTCACGCGCACGCCCTGGTCGCCGAACTCCACGGCGCCCGAGCGCGTGGCCGCCAGCACGCCGGCCTTGGACGCCGAGTACACCGACGTGCCCGGCGCACCGTTCAGGCCGCCCACCGAGGACCAGTTGGTCACCGACCCGCCGCCCGATCGCAGCAGCGCCCTGATGCCGTGCTTCATGCCCAGGATCACGCCGCGGAGGTTGACCTCCATGATCCGGTCGTAGGTGTCCATCGAGAGGTCGGTGAGCAACCCGCCGTCCGCGATGCCGGCCACGTTGAGCACCGAGTCCACGCGGTCGTGGGCGTCCAGCGCGGTGGCGAACAGCGCCTCGACGTCGGCCTCCTGGGTCACGTCGCAGTGCACGGGCAGCACCTCGCCGCCGAACTCGTCGCACGCCTCCCGGGCCGTGTCCTCCTCCGCGCCGCTGATGTCGGCGGCGACGACCGTGGCGCCCTCGCGCAGGAAGACCTTGACCGACGCCTTGCCCATGCCGGATCCCGCGCCGGTGATCACGGCGACCTTGCCGTCGAGCTCGCCCATCAGCTGGTCCCCAGACGGACGGGGAGGGTCTCCCAGCCGCGCACCGTGGACGTGGGGGAGAGCCGCGACCGCTCCTCGTCGACCTCCCACTCGGGGAAGCGCGTGAGCAGCTCCTCGAGCGCCACCCGGCCCTCCATGCGCGCCAGGGCGGCGCCCAGGCAGAAGTGGATGCCGTAGCCGAAGGTCAGCATCTGACCGACGTCGCGGTGGATGTCGAAGCGGTCGGCGTCGGGCCACCGGCGCTCGTCGCGGTTGCCCGAACCGAGCAGCAGCAGGATGGCGCTCCCCGCCGGCACGGTGGTCCCGCGGATCTCGACGTCCTCGACCACGAACCGCCCGACGTGCGGTGCAGGACCCTCGTAGCGGAGGAGCTCCTCGATGGCGTGGGGGATGAGCGAGTGGTCCTCGACGAGCTCGCGGCGCTGGTCGGGGTGGTCGCCCAGGGTCTTGCCGGTCCAGCCGATCAGCCGGTTGGTCGTCTCGTTGCCGGCGCCCGCGATCACGTTGACGTAGGTGAGGATCTCCTCCCGACTGAGGGATCGGACCTCGCCCTTGTCGTCGGTGAACGTCGCCTGCAACAGGTCGGTCATCAGATCGTCGGACGGGTGCTCGGCGCGCCAGTCGATGTACTCGGCGAACATGTCGCCGCTCACGAAGTCCTCCCGGACCTCCATGGGCTTGCCCTCCTCGGTGCGGAGGCTGGCGTCGACCCGGTCGCGGATGAACTCCTGGTCGCTCTCGGGGATGCCGAGCAGCATGCTGATCGTCTTCATCGGCACCTGCGCGCCGAGGTGGGCGATGAAGTCGAACTCCTCCTCGCCCACGAACGGGTCCAGCCACTGCACGCAGTACTCGCGGACCTTCGGCTCGAGCTCGGCCACCCGCTTGGGGGTGAACACTCGGGAGAGCAGGCGACGGTGGACCGTGTGCGACGGCGGGTCCTCGAAGATCAGGATCCCAGGCGGCATCTCGATGCCCGCCTTGATGAGCTCCAGGATGCCGCCGCGCCCCGAGATGAACGTCTCGTGGTTGCGGATGGCCCGGTCGATGTCCTCGAAACGGCTGAGGGCCCAGAAGTCGTGGACGTCGTTGTAGTAGACGGGCGCCTCGTCCCGGAGCGCCTTGAACGCCGGGTACGGATCCGCGTTGATGGCGACGTCGTACGGGTCGTAGTACGCCGCCACTGCGTCGGTGGTGGTCATCGGCAGGAGCCCCCCCTCGTGCGATCTCCGATTTGATGTCACTGCGCTGACATCAATTCCCGCGGAGCTTGGCAGGTGCGGACCACCGGGTCAACGGATCCAGCGTCCACCGACCGCCCCTCGCGCTGCTGACCACCGGGAACGCTGCTGGGACGTGCTCCCGGTCATGAGAATGCGGGGGTCGTCCCGGTCGGCGGCACGACGGACGCCTCGATCACGGTGACGTGGCGGCTGGGCTGCTTCGATGTCCGGGTGGACGTCGTGATCGGTGGCATGTCCGGCATCGGCGCGGCGGTCGTGCCGCTGCTCGACGGTCCCACGTTCGTCGCGGACCGCACCGGCGGCGACCAGCGCTGCGACCTGACCGACCTCGCGTCGATCCAGGCGCTGGCCGACCGCGTCGAGGACCTGGGGGCGCTGGTCGTCACGGCCGGCGTGTCGCCGAGCATGGCCCCGGCGGAGGTGATCCTGGACGTCGACCTGGTGGGCATGGCCCGGGTGCTGGACGTGTTCGATCCGCTCGTGCGGGAGGGCACGGTGGTCGTGTGCGTCGCCTCGATGGCCGGGCACATGATGACGCTGCCGCACGAGGTGCTCGACGTGCTCGACCGCCCGCTCGACCGCGACGCGGTGCTCTCGCTCACCGACGACCCGTCGATGGCCTACGTGTACGCCAAGCAGGGCGTGATGCGCCTGGTCCGACGCACCGCGCCCGAGTGGGGGCCACGGGGCGCCCGGATCGTGTCCGTGTCGCCCGGTGTGGTCGACACGGCGATGGGCGCCGTCGAGATCGCGTCGGGCAACGGCACGGACCAGATGGCGGCGGCGAGCAGCCTGGGGCGCGCCGCTCGACCGGAGGAGCTGGCCGAGGTGATCGCGTTCCTGTGCTCGCCGAAGGCCTCGTACGTCACGGGCACGGACGTGCTCGTGGACGGCGGCACCGTCGCAGCGGTGCTGCCCTGATCGCAGCAGCAGGAGGAGCACCGGGATGAAGATCGGCATCGTCGGGACCGGCTCGATGGGCGCGGTGTACGCCGCCCTGCTCGCGAAGGCCGGCCACGAGGTGTGGGCCATCGACCGGTGGGCCGACCACCTGGACGCCATCGCCGCCGGTGGGCTGCAGGTGTCGGGGGCGAGCGGCGACTACGTGGTCGACGGCATCCAGGTCGGCCCCCGTCCCGGTGACGCCGGGCCGTGCGACGTGTGGGTCATCGCCACCAAGGCGGCCGACGTGGACGTGGTGATGGCCGGCGTCGCCCCGCTCGTCCGCGACGGCGACGTGGTCATGCCGTTCCAGAACGGGTTGGGGGCGGGGGAGCGCGTGGTCCGCCACGTCGACGAGCGGCAGGTGGTCATCGGCATCGCCGAGGGCTTCGGCTCGTCGATCACCGCCCCGGGTCACGTGCACCACAACGGCATGCGCCTGATCCGGATCGGCGAGATGGCCGGGGGGCTGACGGACCGGGTGCAGCGGATCGAGCGCGAGTGGCGCGAGGCCGGCTTCAACGTCCGCGCCTTCGCCGACGTCCAGCAGATGATCTGGGAGAAGTTCATCTGCAACGTCACGCTGAGCGCACCGACCGCGGCGTTCGACGTGACGGTCGGCGAGCTGCAGTCCGATCCCGAGCTGTGGGGCGTGGCGATCGGTTGCATGCTCGAGGCGCACCGCGTCGGTGTGGAGCTCGGGGTGCGGTTCTCGTTCGACGACCCGATCGCCTACGTCACCGAGTTCGCGTCCACCATCCCCGGCGCCAGCCCGTCCATGCGTCTCGACCACCTCGCCCGTCGCCCGTCCGAGATCGACGTGATCAACGGACAGGTCGTCGACCTCGGCCGCCGGCTCGGGCACGCCACGCCGTACAACGAGTCGCTCTGCGCCGTGCTCCGCTCCCGAGAGGCGCGGTTCGTGCTGGGGGACCCGGAGTAGCTTCGCCGGTCACAGGTGGTGGTGGGCGAAGAAGTCCCAGATCACGTCGGTGGCGTCGAGCGACGTGGCCGTCGGGCCGACGATCCCCGCCACCCACTGGAAGAACTGGCTGCCGGGCCACGAGTGCCCGCCACCGTCGATGCGGTAGGACTCGGCAGCGGCCGGCACGCCGCTGCAGTCCCAGCTGGTGAGCGTGAGGGCGCCGCCGGTCGTGGGAGCGGGGCCGGACCCGACGGGGCGGTCCACGGGCGCGTCGCACCCGAACTTCGTGGCGATCCGCTGCGGCGTCCCGGCGAAGCCCCAGTACGGGAGGATCGGGTC
>JAEZAI010000323.1 GCA_023427825.1 Actinomycetes bacterium | reverse complement strand
TCGGACCACGGCGAGCAGCTCGGCGACCACTGGCTGATCGAGAAGCTCGGCTTCTTCGACCAGAGCTACCGGATCCCGCTGATCGTCCGTTGGCCCGGCATGCAGGGCAGCTCCGGGCGGGTCGTCGACGCGTTCACCGAGAACGTCGACATCGTCCCCACGATCGTCGACGTGTGCGGCGGTCAGCCGCCCGCGTTCTGCGACGGCGCGTCGCTGCGTCCGTTCCTCGACGGGGCGCTCTCGGGCGACGACGCGCCGGAGCGGTGGAGGGACGCCGTCCACTTCGAGTACGACTTCCGGATGCCGACGAGCACGATCGTCGAGGAGCTGTTCGACGTCCGCCAGGACCAGTGCACGATCAGCGTGATCCGCGACCGCGAGGGCAAGTACGTGCAGTTCGGCGGCGGGCTGCCACCGCTGTTCTTCGATCTCGTCGGCGACCCCGGCGAACTCCGCGACCTCGCCGGCGACCCCGACCGGGCGGGCCAGCTCCTCCGCTATGCGCAGCGCCTGCTGCGCATGCACATGGAGCACACCGATCCGCGGCTGGCGAACCACCGCGCCACGCTCCACGGTCCGGTCTTCCGGGCCGACCCGCCGAGACCCTGACCGCCGGCCGACCACGCAGCCGGGCCGGCGGCTGGGCGAGGGTACGCTCCCGTTCCCACGGGGGTGAGCGGTGCTCCCGTTGCGACCGGCAGGGGGACAGATGCCGAGCAGTGTGGGGTTCGATCCGACGTCGTTGCAGGGAAAGCTGCAGAGGTGGCTGGAGGCGCAGCTGCCCGATGCCGAGCACGTCGAGGTGTCCGGGCTGGACGCCCCGAAGGCGACCGGCCTCTCGAGCGAGACCGTGCTGTTCGACGCGTCGTGGGACGAGGCCGGCGATCACCACGAGGAGTCGCTCGTGCTGCGCACCGCGCCGAGCGGCCACACCGTGTTCCCCACGTACGACCTCCGCCAGCAGTACGAGGTCATGCGCCGGGTCGCGGCCGCGGCACCCGAGGTCCCGCTGCCGCCGCTGCGGTGGTACGAGCCGGACCCGGGCCACATCGGCGGCGAGTTCATCGTGATGGGCCGCGTCGACGGGCTCGTCCCGCCCGACCGCCTGCCGTACACCATGGAGGGCTGGCTGCTCGAGACGTCCACTCCCGAGGAGCAGCGCACGCTCCAGGACTCCGCGATCGACACGCTCGCCGCGATCCACCGGATCGACTGGCAGCCGGCCGGATTCGGCGCCCTGCTCGACCGACCGGGTCTCGGCGCCACCGGCCTGGACCAGGAGCTGCGCTTCTACGAGGACTTCCTGGAGTGGGGCCGCGGCGACCACCCGCACGAGCGGTTCCACGAGGTGGCCCGCTGGCTGCGGGCCCACCGGCCCGACCCCGAGCCGGCCCCGGTCCTCAACTGGGGCGACGCCCGCATCGGCAACATCATCTTCCGGGACCACCGGCCGGTCGCGGTCCTGGACTGGGAGATGGCGTCGATCGGTCCGCCGCAGGTCGACCTGGCGTGGTTCTGCCTCTTCGAGCGCTTCTTCTCGCAGGAGCTCGGCATGCCGAACCTGCCCGGCTTCGCGCCCATGGACGAGGTCGTCGCGCGCTACGAGAAGGCCACCGGCATCGAGGTCGGCGACCTGGGCTGGTACACGGTCTGGGGCGCCTACCGCTACGCGCTCGTGATGATGCGCATCTGCCAGGCCGAGGCGATCGCCGAGATCGAAGGCTTCCCCGAGGACGACAACGTGGCCACGATCATGCTGGACCGCGTGCTCGAGGAGAACTCCTGACGCAGGCCGTCAGGCGCCGATGCGGATCTCGCGCTGGGTGCCGTCGGGCGAGATCTCGACGACGACCGGTTCGCTGAGCACGGTCACGTAGATCGTGCCGTCCTCGGCGAACGCGAGGTTGTCGAACGGGCCCGGGCGCTCGATCCGGACCGCCTCGGTGGCGGTGCCGGCGGCGACGTCGACGTCGAGCACCATGCCCTCGATGTTGGCGAGCGCCACGTAGCGCCCATCCGGGTGGCGATCGGTGGCGAGCACCAGCGGCAGACCCTGCACGACGACGTCCACCCGACCCGTCCCCGGATCGATCCGGACGATGCGGTCGCCCCCCACCGGGGCCAGCACGTCGTTCTCGTCGTCCACCGCGAAGGCGTTGACGAGGTCGAGCCCGCTCGCGACCGACCGCGGCGTCGTCGAGCCGGGATCGAGCTGGTACAGGTCCGACCCGGGGCCCATGCGGGCGACGAACACGGTGCCGTCGTCGGCCGTCGCGACCGGGTTGAGCACGCTGCCGACCGGGGCCACCACCGAGTAGACGTCGTCGCGGATGACCCCCAGGTTGCCGCTCACGTAGCCGGTCACCCAGATCTCGCCGTCCGCGCCGACGGCCACATCGTCGGGACCGGCGCCTGCGGTCGGGATGCGCGCCAGGATCTCGCCGGTCCGGCGGTCGACCCGGAGCACGGCGTCCTCGGCGATGCTCGCCAGCCACAAGGTGTCCCCGTCGACCACGAGGCCGTTGAGCCCGCGGGGCGCGGTCTGGTCCGCGATCGGCTGGGGCGCGGTCGTCGTGGACGCGGTCGACGACGGTGACGGCTCGGTGCTCGGCGCGGCGTCCGAGTCGCCGTCGGACGAGCAGGCGACCGGGACGAGCAGGCCGATCACGCCGAGGACCACGGGCAGGAGCGCTCGGCGAGGTGACACGCGCGTGACGCTAGGAGGCGCGACGAGGCGCCGACCGGACGAGCGCCGGTCGAGGTCCGTCCACCGGGATCCCATGCCCGGGATCGGCAGCCGCCACCACTAGGGTGAGCCGGTCCGCCCGGCGGCTCGGTCGCACGACCAACACGGTCCCGAACCACCCGGTCCTGGGCCAGGAGCCGCCCCGATCGCGTGCAGAGGCGCTCTGTCACGATGGCCCGCCGGCTCCCGTCCTGGATCCCGCGGCCCTTGGTCCTGGGCCGCCGACTGGTCGCCCTGCTGGGTCCGACCGGCGGCGCCGCGCGCCAGAGCCTCGTCGCCCTGCTGTTCAACTCGGCCACCAGCTTCGTGGCCGGCGCGGTCCTCGGCTCGATCACCGGCACGTTCGAAGCGCTCCCCGGCCTGCTCGTGATGGTGCCGGCGGCCATCGGGCTGCGCGGCAACATCTTCGGGACGCTCGGCAACCGGCTGTCCACGTCGATCCACACCGGTACGTTCCGCCTCAGCTTCAAGCGCGAGACGATCCTCGGACAGAACGTGATCGCCTCGATCGCACTCACGTTCTCGCTCTCGCTGATCCTCGCGGTCGTCGCCCGGGTCATCGCCGTCGGACTGGGCGTCGAGAACACGATCGGCGTCCTCGACCTGGCGTTCGTGTCGATCGCCGGCGGCCTGCTTGCGAGCGTCGTCGTGCTCGGGGCCACGATCCTGCTGTCGATCGGCGCCGTCCGACGCGGCTGGGACATGGACAACCTGGTCGCACCGACCGTGTCCACGCTCGGCGACGTGATCACGATCCCGGCGCTGTTCCTGGCCACCAAGCTGCTGGGCCACGGCTCGCTCACCTCGGCGCTCGCCTGGTCGATGGTCGCCCTGACCGTCGTCGTGTTCGCCGGGGCGGTCCGGTCACGGCTGGCCGAGCTCCGCCAGATCATGTGGGAGTCGCTGCCGGTCCTGACCGCCGCGGTGGTGCTGTCCACGCTCGCGGGCATCGCGGTCCAGAAGCAGCTGACGGTGTTCGCCGCACTGCCGGCGCTGCTGGTGCTGGAGCCCGCGTTCGTGAGCTCCGCCGGCGCGCTCGGCGGCATCCTGTCGAGCCGGGCCGCCACCGACCTGCACCTCGGCATCGTCGAGCCCACATTGCGACCCGGTCGCATCATCACGCAGGACGCCGTGCTGGTGTTCGCCCTCGGGTTCCCCGTCTACCTCTTCAACGGCCTCGGCTCCGCGGGCGTCGCGCAGCTGCTCGGCCAGGACGGTCCCGGCGTGGGGTGGATGGTGCTGCTCTCGCTCATCGGCGGCGCGATCACGGTCGCCTTCGTCATCGCGCTCGCCTACTACTCGACCGTGGCGGCGTGGCGCTTCGACGTGGACCCCGACACCTACGGCATCCCCGTGGTCACGGCGACGGTCGACTTCGTCGGCGTCGTCATCATGATCGTGACGATGTTCGCATTGGGGATCGCGTGATCGCTCACGCTTCCCGGGTGGGGTCCGTGCGTTGATCGGTCTGGCGCGTGCGTTGGTTGGGGCGGGGGGCGGGGTCGGGCCCCGGACCTACCCCGCTTCGCTCCTCGCAACGGTCCATGGCCCGACCC
>JAEZAI010000300.1 GCA_023427825.1 Actinomycetes bacterium | reverse complement strand
AGGACGACACTGAGGACGACCTGGAGGAACTCGAGGAGATCGAGGCGGCGAGCGGTGCGGTCGACCGCCGGTGGTCGGTGCACGCCGAGTCCGCGTCGGCCGCCGCCCGGCTGGTCGGGGCCGGTCTGCGGACGCTCGTGTTCTGCCGATCGCGACGGGCGACCGAGCTCGTCGCGTCCGAGATCCGGCACCGACTGCCCGACGAGCTCGCCCCCACCGTGCGGTCCTACCGGGCGGGCTACCTGGCCGAGGAGCGGCGCGAGATCGAGGACGAGCTGTTCAGTGGGCGGCTGCGCTGCGTGGTGGCCACGAGCGCGCTGGAGCTCGGCGTGGACGTGGGCGGCCTCGACGCCGTGGTGCTCAGCGGGTACCCGGGCACGATCGCGTCGTTCTGGCAGCAGGTGGGGCGCGGCGGGCGCGAGCGGCGGCCGTCGCTCGCGGTGCTGATCGCCGGGCAGGACCAGCTGGACCAGTGGATGGTCCGCAACCCGCACGAGCTGTTCGGCCGCAGCCCCGAGCCGGCGGTGATCAACCCCGACAACCCGTTCGTGTACGTGCCGCACCTGGCCTGCGCCGCGCAGGAGCAGGCGCTGAGCCGCGCGGACGAGGACCTGTGGCCCGAGCAGCTCGACGAGGGGGTCCGCCGGCTGGTGCTCAGCGACCGTGCGTCGGTGCGGCGCCGGAAGGGCGGCCGCGTCGTCGTGTGGACGGGTCGGGGCCTGCCGGCGCCCACCATCGGGCTGCGCTCGGCCTCCCGGGGCGAGCTGCGCATCCGCGACACCGAGGACCAGCTCATCGGCACGGTGGAGGCGTCCCGGGCCGCGGCGGTGGTCCACCCGGGCGCCGTGTACCTGCACCAGGGCCGGCCGTGGACCGTGCTCGACCTGGACCTCGAAGCCCGAACGGCGATCGTCGAACCGGCCGACGGGTCCGTGTACACACGCACTCGGTCCGAGACCTCGATCCGGGTCCTGGAGCAGTCCGACGGCGGACAGGTCGGTGCAGCCGCGCTGGCGCTCGGCTCGGTGGAGGTCACCACCCAGGTGGTCGGCTACCAGACGCGCAGCGTGCGCACCCACGAGGTGCTCGACCGCACGCCCCTCGACCTGCCGCCCTCGCAGCTCGTCACCCGGGCGGTCTGGTACACGTTCTCCGACGAGCTGGTCGGTCGGGCCGAGGTCGGCGACCGGGAGCTGTCGGGGGCGCTGCACGCGCTCGAGCACGCCGCCATCGGGATCCTCCCGCTGTTCACCATCTGCGACCGCTGGGACGTGGGCGGCGTCTCCACCGCCTGGCTGTCCGACACCGGCATGCCCACCGTCTTCATCCACGACGCGCACGAGGGCGGCGCCGGCATCGCCGAGCTGGCCTTCGAGGCGTCGGACCGGCACCTGGCCGCCACGCTCGACGTCATCCGCGCCTGCGGGTGCGACGACGGGTGCCCCAGCTGCGTGCAGTCGCCGAAGTGCGGCAACGGCAACGAGCCGCTCGCCAAGGCGGGCGCCGTCCGCCTGCTCGCCGCCACGCTGGGTGCGGCCGCGGCCGACGAGGCACCGTCGGCCCGACCGGCCTCCTGAGCGCGCCGGACGGTCGCACTCGCGCCGCCCGGGCCGGTCACGGTCCCTCGACGCGCACGACCAGGCGCTCCCGCAGCTCGACGCCGGCCAGGACCACGCCGACGATCGGGAGCGAGGTCGGCCGGCCGGTCACCGTCACCGTCGCCAGGCCGCCGGGACGGAGCTCGCCGCCGAGCGCGATGCGGACGTCCACCCCCGACCCGGCCACCGCGCGGCGCGCCGCCGACGCCGAGGGCTCCACGGCGACCGCCCGGGCCGCGGACCTGGCCGCATGGACGGTGAGCACCCGGTCCCGGACGAGCAGGCCGACCTGCACGACGAGGAGCAGGACCGTCACCACCGCGGGCAGCACCAGCGCCAGCTCCACCGTGGCCTGGCCCGACTGACCTCGCCCAAGCCCGGAACGGCGCCGGGGTGACGGCAGGTCGCGGACGGCGCGCGTCGCAGGCGTGCTCATCCGGACTGGGAGAGGATCCGGCCGACGACCGCGTCGAAGAGCCGTGACACGGCGTCCGTGCGCGTGACCCAGGCGACGAGCGCCAGGGCGACGGCGGCCGCGCCGCGCAGCACCAACGCGTACTCGACCGTGCTCTGACCGGCCTGGCGCTGAGCGAACCGGGCCGACCGCACGTGCCAGCGCGCCCACCACCGGGCCAGTGGCGCAGGCCGCCGGCGGCGGCGCTCGGGTTCGGGGGCGTGGTGATCGGTCATGGCGGTCCTCCGCTCGACGACGGGTGCGGGGGAAGCGGTGAAGGAGCGGGGGCCGTCGGACCGGGGATCGGCGGCGGTGCGGCCAGACCGGCGCCCCGGGCCGCCGAGAGGCCGACCGGCACGAGCGTGAGGAGGACGAAGGCCGGGAGGATGCAACCGACGAGCGGCAGCAGGAGCAGCACGGGCAGCCGGCGGACCCGCGCCTCCACGCCTCGTCGCACCCGCCGGCGCTCTGCGTCCGCCAGCCGCTGCAACGCCGCGGCCGGTGGCGCTCCCGAGCTGACGGCGGTGCGCAGCGTGGCGACGAGCGCCTGACCACCGGGTCCGAGGGCCGCCTGCAGGT
>JAEZAI010000296.1 GCA_023427825.1 Actinomycetes bacterium | reverse complement strand
GGACGCGACACGGGCGCCGGCGAAGCCGACGCCCGAGTGGCGGAGAGGGTGGGATTCGAACCCACGGTGAGGTTGCCCCCACACCTCCTTAGCAGGGAGGCCCGATCGACCTGACTCCGGCACCTCTCCAGATCAGGCGGTCACTGTACCGGTTCGCAGCGCGGCCACCACACGGGGGTTCGGCCGCCGGCACGACCGGCGCAGCAGCTGCGGGACGGCAGGCGCACCGGGCGAGCGTCGAGGTCAGTAGCTCTCCTCGTGGAGCACGACCCGACCGCGGAAGAAGTAGTAGATGCCGGCGGTGTACAGCAGCACGAACGGGATGCCGATCACCGCGATGACCGACATGACGACGAGCGTCGGTTCGGCGGAGGCCGCGTTGTGGATCGTCAGGTCGTAGCGCTCGTCGATCGACGACGTCAGCAGCACCGGGTACAGGCCGGCCGCCACGGTCCCCATCAGCAGGGCGATCATCGTCGACGAGGCGAGGAACGCCGACAAGTAGGAGCGGCGGTGCAGCTGGCGCCACGCCAGGAGCGCCGCCACCAGGGCCAACGCGGGGAACACGCTGATCCAGACGCGGTCGAGGTACCGGTCCGAGATCTCGTTGTCCAAGAACAGCGTCCACGCGATGAGGCCCGTCATCAGCACGAAGAACGTGGCCATGAGCTTGGGCACCAGGCGCTCGGCGCGCTCGAGGAGCGGCCCTTCGACCTTGAGCGTCAGGAAGATCCCGCCGTGCAGGCTCAGCATGGACACGGCGACCACGCCGACCGCGAGCGAGTACGGGTTGAGGAGCGAGAACAGCTCCACCTCCATGTCGCCCGACGAGTCGATCGGCACGCCGCGGATGACGTTGCCCATGGCCACGCCCAGCAGGACCGTGATGCCGAGCGACGACGCGAAGAAGAATAAGTCCCACGTCGCCCGCCACCGGGCGCTCTCGCGCTGCGAGCGGAACTCGATGGCGATCGTCCGCAGGATCAGCACGAGCAGCACCAGCATCATCGCCAGGTAGAAGCCGCTGAACAGCGAGGCGTACACGATCGGGAACGCGGCGAACAGCGCGCCGCCGCCGAGGACGAGCCACACCTCGTTGCCGTCCCACACCGGTCCGATGGAGTTGAGGATCAGCCGGTGGTCGCGGTCGTCCCGGGCCAGGAGCGGGGACAGCATCCCGACGCCCAGGTCGAAGCCGTCGAGGATCACGTAGCCGCCGATGATCATGACGAACAGCACGAACCACAGCGTGTTCAGCCACATGTCAGCGACTCCGTCCGCTCGCTCGCGAGGTGCTGCGGCTGAAGATCTCGCTCCACGTGTCGGGCAGCGCCTCCACCTCGTCGGGGGCGGGAGCCTCGGGAGGGCCACCCCGGATGATCTTGTCGAGCAGGAACAGGAACACGCCGAGGACGATGGTGTAGAGCACGACGAACATCCCGATCGTGAACGCCACCTGGCTGGTGGACACGTTGGGGCTGAAGGCGTCCTCGGTCCGCAGGAGCTGCCACACGATCCACGGTTGGCGACCCAGCTCCGCCGTCCACCACCCCGACAGCGTGGCCAGCTGCGCGAGCACGATCGTGGCGACGAGCACCCGCAGCATCCAGCGCTGCTCCCACAGCTTCCGCTTCCACACCCAGAGCAGGCAGCCCAGCCCGCCGATGGCGATGAAGATCACCCCGAGGTTGATCATCAGGTGGTACGTGTGGAACACGACCGACACGTCCGCCCAGTCCTCACGCGGGAAGTCGTCCAGGCCTTCGACGGTGGTGGACGTGCTCTTGCCGACCAGGATGCTGAGCAGGCACGGCACCTGCAGGCCCCTCGTCGTCTGGTTCGCCGGGTTGGTCCAGCCGACGATCGTCATGGGCGCGCAGTCCTGCGAGTCGTAGACGCCCTCGAGCGCAGCGAGCTTCTCGGGCTGGTTGGTGGCGACCTCGGTGGCCTGGTTGGCGCCGAACACCGCCACCTGCAGGACGGCGAGCACCGTGAACAGCGGCAGGGCCACCCGCATCATCGTCTTCGAGAGCTCCACGTGGCGGCGGCGCAACAGGTAGAAGGCGGCCACGCTCATGACGAGTGCGGTTCCGACCATCCACGACGCCACGAGGGTGTGCCAGAACCTCGGCCCGAACGACGGGGTGAAGACCACCTCGCGGAAGCTCGTCATGAACGCCTGCGTGCCGCGTCCCTCGTCCCGCAGCTCGTAGCCCTGAGGGGTCTGCATCCACGAGTTGGCCATGATGATCCACGTGGCGCTGAAGGTCGCGCCGGCCACGACCATGGTGGTGGCGAACAGCCACAGCTTGTTCCCCAGTCGCTGACCGCCTGCAAGCATCACGCCCAGGAACCCGCCCTCGAGCATGAAGGCGAAGATCCCCTCCGCGGCGAGCAGGCTGCCGAAGATGTTCCCGACGTAGCGCGAGTAGACCGACCAGTTGGTGCCGAACTGGAACTCCTGCACCAGACCGGTGGCCACGCCCATCGCGAAGATGAGCCCGTAGACCTTGGTCCAGAAGATCGCGAGCTGCCGCCACTTCGGGTCCTTGGTGCGCACCGACTGGACGCCGAAGATGATCAGCACCAGGCCGAGGCCCAGGGACATGGGCGGAAAGATGAAGTGGAAGCTGATCGTCAGCCCGAACTGGATGCGATGCAGCAGTTCCGTGCTCAACCCGGTCCCTCCCGTGGCGCCAGCGCCCGGACAGTACCAAGCCCGATCTGCACGTCGAACGACCGTCGGCGCGTGTCGATGGGCGGCGCGATCGGGTGGTGAAGGGAGCCGCCGCCGCTACCGTCGATCTCGTCCGCGTCACGCCGACACGAGGGAAGCGCCATGAGCAACCACGTCCGCGCCATCGACGTGTGTCGGGTCACCGACGGTTCGTCGTTCCGTCTCCGCGACCACCCGACCGACTGGAAGCACGCCAAGAACCTTCCGAAGGACCTGGTGCTCGACACCAAGGCCCAGGCGCTGGCGGAGCTGGAGTCGAACCGGGCGCAGCTCGTCGCGGCCCAGGAGAAGTTGTGGGCGAACGACACCTACGGCGTGCTCGTCGTCTTCCAGGCCATGGACGCCGCGGGCAAGGACGGCACGATCAAGCACGTCCTCAGCGGCATGAACCCGCAGGGCGTGGCGGTGTCCAGCTTCAAGGTTCCGAGCGCCGAGGAGCTCGACCACAACTACCTCTGGCGCTACGCCCGCCGGCTCCCCGAGCGCGGTCAGCTCGGCATCTTCAACCGGTCCTACTACGAGGAGGTGCTGGTCGCCCGCGTGCATCCCGAGGTCATCGCCAACCAGCGCCTGCCCGAGAGCGCCAAGGGCCCCCGCATGTGGGAGCACCGCTACGAGGACATGGTGGCGTTCGAGCGGCACCTGGTCCGCAACGGGATCCTCGTCGTCAAGTTCTTCCTGCACCTGTCCAAGGAGGCGCAGCGCCTGCGGTTCCTCGACCGGATCGATCGGCCCGAGAAGAACTGGAAGTTCTCGGCCAACGACGTGAAGGAGCGGGAGTACTGGGACGACTACCAGGTGGCGTTCGAGGACACCATCCGCGCCACGGCGACGCCGTACGCGCCCTGGTACGTGATCCCGGCGGACCGGAAGTGGCGCATGCGCACGCTGGTGTCCGACGTGCTGGTCGACGTCATCGACTCGCTGCCGATCTCGGTGCCCCGGATCAGCGACGAGCAGCGGGCGGGCCTTGCGGCTGCCCGTGAGCAGCTGCTCGGCGAGGCCGACTGAGCCGGCCCGTCCGACGGGCTCGGATCGCACCTTCCGACGAGCGTGACGACCTGCCGACGTCGGGTCGCGCGTCCCGACGTCCGAGTCCGGCCAGCACGAGTCCCGACACGATCAACGCGGAGCCGAGCACCACGCGGGTCACGGT
>JAEZAI010000209.1 GCA_023427825.1 Actinomycetes bacterium | reverse complement strand
GCACGTGGGCGTGCGGCTCGATGAACCCGGGCAGGATCGTCGCGCCGGTGCGGTCGAGCACGGTGGCGTCGTCGCCGGCAGCCGCCATGACGTCGGCCTCGGGGCCGACGGCCAGGATGCGGTCGCCCCGGAAGGCGACGGCATCGACGCGGGAGAAGGCCGGGTCGACCGGCAGCACGGTGGCGCCACGCAGGACGACGGTGCCGGTCGGAGGCGCGTACGGGCGGGCCCGTCGGGACGCCAGGTCGCTCGGTCGAGGGACGAGCGCCGCCAGCCCGGCGAGCAGCGGACCACCGCACCCGCACCCTCCGACGTGGGCGTGGGGGTGCGATGACGGCGCGAGCAGCGGCATGGCCCGGAGGCTAAGTCGGCCCGCCCGCTCGCGCCGTCAGGCTGCTCAGCCCATCGACTTCCGGCCGTCGATCGACTCGCGGATGATGTCGGCGTGGCCGGCGTGCTGGGCCGTCTCGGCGACGATGTGCACGATGCAGCGTCGCACCGACCACGACGCTCCGGGCTCGAACCACGGCGCCTCGGGCAGCGCGTACTCCTGGTCCAGCGACGGGAGAGTCGCCACGAGGTGATCGGTGGCCGCGGCGACCTCGGCGTAGCGATCGAGGACCGACGCCAGCGTCTCGCCTTCGACCAACCGGAAGCCGTTCTTCCACTGCTCCTGGACCTCGGCCGGGATCTCCCCGCCCGAGCTCAACGCCTCCCAGTCGACCTCGGCCCAGTCATCGCCGGTGAACGCCTCGACACCGCCGGTCATGAAGTTGGCCCACTGCTGCTCCGTCTCGGCGACGTGCTTGATGATCCCGCCGATCGACAGCTCGCTGACCGTCGGACGGCTGGCCGCCTGCTCGTCGGTGAGGTCGGACGCGGTCCCGATCAGGAACTCGCGGTGCTTGGCGAGCACCTCGAGGAGATCCCGACGCTCCCTGCTGAGCTGCGATGCGCCGGCCGACTCGGCGGGGTCGGGGGTGATGGACTGCGGGTTCTCGGTGGTCATCGTCATGAGAGGACCGTACGAACCGTTGCGGTCAGATCATGACCGCAATGCAGAAATCTTCTGGGGTCTCGGGGTTGCCGGCGCCGATTCGACGCCGGCTCAGGACCCGTCGGTGAGCGACGGACCGCCGAACGTGTCGATGGTGACGAACGAGGCGACCGGGTCCCGACGCAGCTTCGTCGTCCGCTTCGTCGGGTACCCCAGCGCCAGCACGGTGGCGACGGCGAACTCGTCGGGCACTTGCAGCAGCGCCTTGACCGCTGGCTCGTGCAACACGTTCATGGTCGTCATCACGCCGCCCAGACCCTCGGCGTGCGCGGCCAGCAGCACGCTCCACACGAACGGGTAGATCGAGGCGCCGCCGACGAGCGTGTAGCGGCCGAGGTCCCGGTCGGTGGCGGCGAGCAGCCGCAGATCTGCCAGCACGACCGCCATGACCGGCACCCGGTCGAACTCAGAGGCGAACCCGCCCGGATCACCGGCGCTCGCGTCGGCGATCGCCGCCGCCTCCGCGTCACGGTCGCCGATCGGCGCCCACGGCTGCACGCCCGCAGCGCGCATGGCGAGGTACTGACCCCAGCCCTTCACGTACAGGTCGCGCATGCCCCGACGCAGCTCGGGATCCTCGAGGAGCACCACGTGCCAGGCCTGCTGGTTGCCGCCGTTGGGAGCGAAGCGTGCGGTGTCGAACACGCGCACGAGGACGTCGTGCGGCACCGATCGATCCTCGAAGTCGCGGATCGCTCCGGTGGTCCGCAGGCCGTCGACCAGGGTCACGCCGTCGCCGTCCCCGGTCACAGGTGGAAGATCCCGTACATCTCGCCGAGCGGGTCCGAGATGAGCTCGATGCGCTCGCCGTCGGGACCACGGAAGTAGATCGAGCTCCCGTCGATGTGGGCGTACTCGATGCCGGCGTCGTCGAGCTTGGCCTTGAGGTGCGCCCAGCGCTCGGGCTCGACGGAGATCGCCAGGTGGTGCAGGCCGCCGAGCACCTCCGCGTAGTCGCCCAGGTCCAAGCCGGGCAGATCGAAGAACGCGAGCTGGTTGCCGATGCCGATGTCGAAGAAGAAGTGCGTCGAGCCCTGGTAGTCCCGGTTCTCGAACAGCTCGCTGAGCGGGAACTCCAGCAGGCCCTGGTAGAAGTCGATCGTCCGCTGCACGTCACTGCTGACCAGCGCCACGTGGTGCACGCCGCGGGCGGAGGACGGCGGGCGATCCGCCTTCGGACGGAGGTAACGGCGACGCAGCTCCTCCCACTCGTCGGTCCGGTCGACGCCGGCGCCATGACGCTGCTCGGGTGCGACGGGTTCGGCCACGGTTCACGCCCCCTAAGTGGTCGGATCGACCTGCGTCGAGGCTAGACCTCCCGCGTCCGGACCACTCCCGCCGCCCGCCGCGGTCGCTCCCCCATGACCACCGCAGCCCTTCACCCCTTGCGGGGCGGCAGGGGGACGAGGGCCGAGGTGCGGTCCGCGTACTCGGCGAAGCCGGGCCGGCGCTCGCGGCTGCGGTCGTCGAGCATCGGGACCGAGGCGGTGAGGAACATCACGACCACCGCGACCGGCCCGACGATCGTCCACCACCAACCCGGGTCGGCCGACACGCCGAACAACCACAGCGACCACCAGAACAGGATCTCGCCGAAGTAGTTGGGATGGCGGGAAATCCGCCAGAGCCCGCGGTCCATGATCTGGCCCGGCTGCTTGGTCCGCGAGAACGACCGCATCTGCTCGTCCGCCACGAGCTCGAACATGACGGCCATGGCCCCGACCATCAGGGCGAGCCAGTCGAGGACCGCCACCTCGTTGGTGCCCTCGTGCACCGTAGGGATCAGCGACAGGGACCCCAGCAGCACGATCACGCACGGCCCCAGGTGCACGGCCACCAGCGACATGAGCGCCTTGGGCCCCTTGGAGTACAGGTCGAGGTAGCGCCAGTCCTCGTGCGACAGCCCGGCCCAGCCGCGGGCCCAGTTGAGCGTCAGCCGGACGGCCCACGCCCAGATCACGACCATGACGAGCGCGATCCGGAGCCCGGGAACGTCGGCGGTGGCGGTGAGGGCCATCCACACCGTGGCGAGCGGCGGGAGCACGCTCCACCACGCGTCGAACATGGAGCCGTTGTCCACACCCATCGACCACGCGTAGATGACGAGCGCGGACGCCACATAGCCTCCGGCCAGCGCCCACACCGGCCGGTCCGGACCGATCGCCTCGGCGATCGACCACGCCACGGCGCACGCCATCACGTACGCGACGGCGACCATCGCCAACGACCCGCCCCGCCCCATCGACGCGATCGCTCCCCGACCGCTCACGACAACGGGCTCGCCGCGGCGAGGTCGGCGAGCAGCGGCCGGGCGGACTCGCAGAAGAACTCGACCTGGCTCGGCGACGGATCCTCGCCGTGCTGGAAGCGATGGGCCTGGCACACGGGGCCGCCCGCACCGAGCTCGACCACCGACGACCGCTGCACCGGCTCGACCACGAAGTGGATGTGGCCCGGTCGTTGCCCCGAGTGCGACCAGAGGCAGACGTACACCTGGTCCGGGTCGCAGAGCTCGGTCGCGACGGCCGACACCTGCTGCAGGAGCGGACCGAGCTCGTCCGTCTCCTCCGGCGTGAGCTCGGCGACGTGGCACACATGACGGATCGGCTTGACGACCATCGTCCCGAGCTCGAGCGGACCGACTGCGTGCTCCACCACCCAGTGGCGCGTCCGGAGCAGTTCGCCGCCGACGAGCGGCAGCGCGCCCCTCGTGAGAGAGCAGGCGAAGCAGTCCTCGGGCGCAACCGACATCGGCCGAGTCTCGCGGAGCGCTCCGCGTCCGTGCGGCGGAAACGTCCCCACTCCGACAAGCTCGACGGCGGGTCCTGACCCGACCACACCGCTTCGCCCGACATCCGGGGCCGCCCCGGTGCTCCACTTGAGTCATGTACGAACACCAGCTGGTCGTGCTCGGGTCCGACGGCGAAGGGTTCAGGCCACCGCTCACCGAGCGGCAGTCGAAGACGCTCGGCGACATCCAGACCCAGGGCTGGGAGCTCGTGTCGAGCTCCGTGCTGATGGACGGGGCGGTCGCCCTGTTCTGGAAGCGCCCCGCGCCGCGTGGTGACGACACGCGTCGCATCCCGACGACCTACCTCTGACGACGGTCCGACGAGCCATCGGACCCCCATGTCGATCGTGCGTCACCGACGCCACTCGGTGGAGTCAGCACCCGCGGCGTGGGGACTCGCCGGTGGCGAGCGTCAGTGAGCGCCGACGAGGCGAGACGACAGGTCCTCGGCGGCGAGCTGCGCCGGCTCCGTGCCGTCGACGAACTCGAGCACGACCTCGGCGAACCGTCGGGGGTCCTCGACCTGCGGGAAGTGGCCCACTCCCGGGATGATCTCCAGCCGGCTGCCGGGCATGGCCTCGTGCGCGGCGTGGCCGTGGCTCACCGGGATGATCGGGTCCTTCTCGCCCCACACGATCAGCGTGGGCACGTCGCTCGCCAGGTACAGCCGGTCATGCGCGCTGACCCTCTGACCCCGACGGTCGACCACGCTGCGCAACGTGTGCACGAAGGCGGTGCGGGTTTCGGGATCGACCAGCGACGCGTAGGCCCGGAAGATCTCGTCGGTCGCCGCGGCCGGCTTGAGTCCGACCCGACCGAACCAGCCGCCCACCGTGCGAGCCGCGTCGCGGAACACCGGCTGGAACAGCGCCGGGAAGAGCAGGTCGGTCCCGGGCACCGAGATCAGCCGCAGGATCGGCGTGACCTCTTCGCCCAGGCCGCCGGCGCCCACGAGCACGAGGCGCTCGAGGCGCTCCGGGTACTGGTACGAGAACTGCAGGGCGATCCCGCCGCCGAGCGACGTGCCGACCACGGTCGCCCGATCGTGTCCGAGCGCCACCAGCAGGTCGCGGAGGAAGCTCGCCTGGGCGCCCAGCGAGTAGTCGCCACGGGGCTTGTCGGTGCGGCCGTGTCCGGGCAGGTCGGGGGCGATCACCGTCGCCCGGGCAGTGAGGTCGTCCCAGACGCTGCGCCACGTGGACGAGCTCCCTGCCATGCCGTGGACGAGCAGGATCACGGGACCCTCGCCGCCCACCCGGTACGACACCTGGTGCCCGTGGATGCTGATCGTCCGCCGTTCGAACGACGTGCTGCCCATGGGAGGCCTCCCTCGGTCCGCAGCCGTGCCCCCGACCGCTCCGCGACGGTAGTGCAGCACCCCCTGCGTCCGTAAGGGGCCGGTTTCACCCGGCCCGCCGATCCCTGACCGCGGCCCGGTCGCCCGTTCCCCGGAGGTCCCGGCGCGAGGTCCCGATACCCTCCGCGCCATGTCAGGCACCGACACGACGGCGTCCATCCCGCGACCCACCGACGATGCGCCGGACCAGCCGCACATCGACCGGTTCGGCACGCTCCTGGTGCTGACCACGGTGACCATCGTGCTGATGACGCTCGTCGACCTGCCGAAGCAGATCGACAGCGCGGAATCGGTGCTCTCCTCGTTCGTCGAGAACGCCCTGATCGGCGCCACGTTCATCCTCGCCCTGCGCGCCTCGGGAGTGCCGCGGCGCTGGCGCCGGATCGGGACGGGACTCGTCGTGGTCGCGCTCGTCGCCACGACGCTCGTCTACGTGGTCGCGCTCACCGTCGACACCGACCGGCCGCTGAACGCTCGCATCCCGTCCATCGTGTTCGTCGGTCTGGCCCTGATCATGCCCGTCGCCGTCGCGGTCCGGTTGCTGCAGCACCGGCGAGTCACGGTCAACACCGTCCTGGGTGCGATCTCCGCCTACCTGCTCATCGCCCTCTGCTTCGCGCTGCTCTACCTGACGGCGGCGGCGCTGCACGGCAACGACTTCTTCGGACAGCCCGAGCCGAGCTCGTCGTTCATGTACTACAGCCTCACCACCGTCACGACGGTCGGCCTGGGCGACCTGTCGCCCGACACCCGGGTCGGACACCTGCTCACCGGCGCCGAGGCGATCATCGGCCAGGTCTACCTGGTGACGTTCGTGGCCATGATCGTGGCCCTGTACGTGACCCACCGGAGCGAGGACTCGGCCGGGGCGCCGCCGCAGAGCGGAGCCGGAACGAGCGGCGCCGGCGGCACGGACGCCACGAGCGGCACCGGCACGGACTGATCACAGCACACCCCGGTCGAGCCCCCACATCTCTGGTGGGCGCGGGGGACCCTCGCCGCCGGCCGGGAGGACCCCGGCGGCCCGGGATGGAGCGGCGACGGCCGTCCCTTCATGGTGGTCGAGGCGTTGCGGCCGAGCGCGGTCCGACGCCTCCACGACCACTTCACGAAGGAACCCCGATCACCATGCACCGCTCCCCCCGCACCGTCGCCGCCGTCGGTCTGGCCCTCCTCGCACTCGTCCCTGTTGCGTGCGGCGACGACGACTCGGCCGACGCCACCACGACCACCGAGGCCACGACGACCACGGCCGCGACCGACCACACCGCCCACGACGCCACCACCGTCACGATCGAGGGTGTCGACTACGCGTTCGAGGACGTCCCGGCGTCCGTGCCGGCTGGCACCAGGCTCACGCTGAAGAACACGTCGCCGAAGGAGCTGCACGAGCTGGTCGTGTTCCGCATCCCCGACTCCGAGAACGCCCCGCTCTCCGAGCTGGTGACGAAGCCGGCGGCGGAGCTCGAGGCCCAGCTCGGCGCCCCGGTGACCGTCCTCATCCAGCCCCCGGGAGCGCCCGAGCCGATCGCGGCGGTGGGCGACGGCACGATCTCGGAGCCGGGCCGCTACGCGCTGATGTGCTTCATCCCGATCGGCGCCGACCCCGAGGAGTACATGGCCGCCGCCCAGGCCGCCGGCGGCGAGAAGCCCACCGGGGTGGCCGGCGGTCCGCCGCACTTCACCGGCGGCATGTTCGCCGAGCTCACCGTCGAGTGAGCGACGGTCGGTGGCCGGGTAGCCTCGTGTCCGTGATCACGCGGGTACCCAGGCACCGGGCCACCGACCTCCCGTCGGGACCGCTCTACGGGGCCGACCCTCGTCGAGGCGACTTCCGGTAGCCGGCACGACCCACCGCCCGCGCCGCCGACGGCGTGGGGCGGTGCTCGTCCAGCACCCTCGACACCAGGCCGGAGTGCGCATGCGCCCGGCCTCGAAAGGAAGTCCCGTGCCCCGCGCACACACCACCCCCTGCGGGACGCAGCTGCGTTCCCTTCACCCTCGTCACGATCTGGCGACCAGCCGAACGACGGAGCCGCCGACGTGATCGAGCTCCTCACCGGCACCTACGGCATCGGCATGTCGCTCGCTCCGCTCCTCCAAGCCCGGCGCATGCGGCAGCGCGGCTCGTCCCAGGACGTGTCCATGCCGTACCTCGCCATCCTCCTCGGCGGCTTCGTGCTCTACCTGGCCTACGGACTCTCGATCTCCAACCGCGTCCTGGTCGTCACCAACGTGGTCTCGGCGATCGTCACCTCCACCACGCTGTTCATCGCCTGGCGGCTCCGGCCGCCCCGAGGCGTGTCCGCCGCCGACGTCGTCGTCGATCGCGTGGCTCCGGTGGGCGGGAGCCGTCCGTGAGGGTGCTGCGCTACGTCACGCACGCGGAGGTCGAGGTGGACCCCGCCGTGGCGGTCGAACGCTGGGACCTCAGCGCCATCGGTCGTGCGCGGGTGCGGACGATGCTCACCCAGCCGTGGGTCCCCGACGTCGGGCGCATCGTCAGCAGCGACGAGACCAAGGCGATCACGACCGCCGGGATCCTGGCCGAGCACCTGGGTCTGGACGTGGAGGTCCGGCCCGGCAGCGGCGAGAACGACCGCTCCGCCACCGGCTTCCTGCCGCCCGAGGAGTTCGAGGCGACCGCGGACCGGTTCTTCTCCTCGCCCGCGGAGTCGGTGCGGGGCTGGGAGCGCGCGATCGACGCGCAGCACCGCATCTCCGACGCACTCGACGACCTGCTCGCCGAGCCCATGCACGACAGCACGGTCGTCGTCGGCCACGGCGGCGTCGGGACCCTCTGGTGGTGCCTGCTCGCCGGCGTGCCGATCTCCCGTCGTCACGACCAGCCGGGGCAGGGCCACTACTTCACCGTGGACGTCGACCGCCGGCTCGTGCTCGAGGGCTGGCACCCGATCGACGACCTGGAAGTGACCCGCTGACGGCGACCGGGACGCGCTCGCTAGGACCGGTCAACGATCAGTTGGATCCGTGCGGAGCAGGCACAGCCCCTGCGGCCGGCGCTCGACCAGCTCCTCGGCCAGCGACCGTGCCTCGTCCACCCCGGCCACCAGCCAGATCTCGGCGGCGCCGGCGTCGAACGCGTACGCGGCCGTGGTGAACGCTCGCAGCACGTCGATCGCCACCACCGCGCCCGTGACGTCGCCCACGAGCGAGGACGGCACGTAGGCCGGAGCGTCACCCACCGGCCAGCGACTCCAGGAGCTCGAGGCGGTTGCCGAACGGGTCGTCCGCGTACACGCGGTCGTAGCCGTCGAGGGGTTCGTCGTCGCGCAGCGGGACGCCGGCCTCCGCCAGCCGCTCGACGAGGGCCGCGAGGTCCTCGACGAGCAGCGCGGGATGGGCCTTGCGCGCCGGGCGGAACTCCGCTTCGACGCCCAGGTGGACCTTCACGTCGTCGGACTCGAACCAGCACCCGCCGCGCGCCGCCAGGTGCGGGGGCTTCGGCACGTGCGGGATGCCGAGCAGCCCCTCGTAGAACGCGACGGCGGCCGCCTCACGCCCTGACGGCATGGCGAGCTGCACGTGGTCGATCCGCACGACCCTCATCGTCACCTCCGGGATGGCTGCGCTCCCCGCTTCGTCCTGCACAGCGGTAGCGATCGGCACCGCTGTGCAGGACAGAGCCTGGGACACGCCGGGTTCGACGGGGCCGAACCTACAGGGACCGGCCCGGACCGAGCCGAGCGGTCACCAGGTGAAGACGGCGAGCGACTTCACCGGCGACGTGAACGCGCCGGCCATGAACAGGCGGCGGTTCGCCGTGTCGGAGTAGATCGCCTGGACGCCGTTGTTGCCGCCGTCGGCGTTGCTCTGGTAGCCGGTGAGCTTCGGGTCGAACGTGGTGAGACGACCGTTGGAGGCCTCCACCTGCGCACCGAAGTACGGCCACGGGTTGTCGTCGTGACGGTGGTAGCCGAGGGCGTAGGTGGCGCCGACCACGCCGATGCCCTGGCAGTCGCCCGGCAGCACGACGCCCCAGTACAGGGCGCCCGTGTTGGGGTTGAGCGTCTTGAACTCGTCCGAGCCGTAGCCGGCGACACCGACGAGCAGGCGGCTGCCATCGGCGTTGAAGGCGAGCACGTTGCCGGCCTGTCCGTCGTAGCTGCCGCTCGAGCCCACGCCGGAGTCGACGCGGAACCGGGCGTTGAACGCCGAGTCGGGAGCGCCGGTGGCGGGGTTGGCCTTGATGATGCCGTGGCGGGTCAGACCGCCGTACACCTCGAACAGTCCGCCCACGTAGAGGTTGGCGCCGTTCGGCGACACCGTCATGGACCGGACCGAACCACCGGAGACGTTCTGCGACCAGACGGCGGAACCGGTGGTCGGGTTGGTGGCACGGACGACGCTGCTGTCGCCGCCGTAGACGACGTTGCCGTTGGCCACGGCCAGCGCCCGCACGCGGGAGCCGGGCGACGGGTTCCAACCGGTGACGGCGAAGTTGCTGTTGACCGCCGCGGCACGGGCACGGGCCACGCCGCCGAAGCTGGTGAAGTCGCCGCCGATGTAGATCGTGCCGTTCAGGCTCGTGATGGCCCGGACGTAGTTGTTGGCGTTGCCGGCGTAGACCAGCGCGCCCGTGAACTCGTCGACGACGGCGAAGTGGTTGGCGGGCCGGCTCACGCCGTCGGGCGTGATCACGCGGGTGAAGTTGCCGCCGAACGCGATCAGGTTGCGGGTGGTCCCGGCGACCTTCGTGATGGCGAGGATGTCGCCGTTCGTGGTGGCAAAACGAACACGCGCGCCGATCGGCGTGGACGGCGCCGAACCGATCGCTCCCGCGGTGTTCGCCGAGGCGAACGGGACCACGAAGGCGGCCACCAGGACCGCCACCAGCATCCGGACCGAGTGCCGACGCACCATCGAAGACTTCCCTCCTCCGAGGCCGGCTCCGCCACCGACCGCGGGCCCATGGTTCCGCTTCGCGAGCCGGAACACAAGACGAACGTGGGTGGAACTTTCCTTCTCGACGCACTCTTCACCACGACCCGCGCCGTGCGTGATCGCGCCGACCGCTTGAGTGGCCAGAACCGCCCGGATCCGGCCGTCTGACGGCCTACCCGGGCGTGACGCGCGGGAGGGTCCGCCCAGCGCGGCATCCTGTGCGTGTGCCGGACGCCGCCGAGAGCAACCGCCGATTGCTTCGAGCGCGCGACGCCATGGACCGCGACTTCGCGCAACCGCTCGACGTGCCGTCGCTCGCCTCGATCGCGTGCATCTCGGAGGCCAACTTCATCCGCTCGTTCAAGGCGACGTTCGGCGAGACGCCGCACCGCTACCTCCAACGACGCCGGATCGAGCGGGCGATGTACCTGCTCCGCACCACCGACACGAGCGTCACCGATGTGTGCATGCAGTGCGGCTTCTCGAGCCTGGGCAGCTTCAGCCGGACGTTCACCGACATCGTCGGCGAGACGCCGTCCGCGTTCCGCGACCGCGGCACGATCCCGGCCGAGGTGCCGTCGTGCTTCGTGCGGGCCTGGACCCGCCCGAGCAGTGAGGGCGATCCGAGCCGGCTCGTCTCGCCCGCCGGCGCGGCCGACGCCGGTCCCGAGCCGAGACGCGAACGGAGCAGTTTCGGAGAAGCCGCCACCCAGGAGCCGTCCGTACCGTGACCCGCATGTACAACTCCATCACCCGTTCACAGCTGTTCGTCCTCGACCAGGACCAGGCCAAGGACTTCTACGTCGACACCCTCGGCATGGAGGTCGCCACCGATCTGGACCTGGGCTTCATGCGCTGGCTGACCGTGCGCCTCCCGGGCGATCCCGGTCGCGAGATCCTGCTCGAGCGACCCGGTCCTCCGGCCATGGACGAGGAGACCGCGGCGCAGGTCCGCGAGCTCGTCACCAAGGGCGCGATGGGAGGCTGGCTGAGCATCACGACCGACGACGCGCAGGCCACCTTCGAGACGTTGAAGGCACGCGGCGTGGACATCACCGACGAGCCGTCGCCCAAGCCCTACGGCATCGACTTCGGCATCCGCGACCCGTTCG
>JAEZAI010000093.1 GCA_023427825.1 Actinomycetes bacterium | reverse complement strand
CGGGCCTGCAGGCCGACGTGGCTGTCGCCCATCTCGCCCTCGATCTCGGCCCGGGGGGTGAGCGCCGCGACCGAGTCGACCACCAGCACGTCGATGGCGCCGGAGCGGACGAGCATGTCGGCGATCTCGAGCGCCTGCTCACCGGTGTCGGGCTGGGAGATCAGCAGCTCGTCGACGTCGACGCCGATCTTGGCGGCGTAGACCGGATCCATGGCGTGCTCGGCGTCGACGTAGGCGCAGATGCCGCCGTTGCGCTGGGCCTCGGCCACCACGTGCATGGCGAGCGTGGACTTGCCGGAGGACTCCGGGCCGTAGATCTCCACCACGCGGCCCCGGGGCAGGCCGCCGATGCCGAGCGCGATGTCCAGCGCCAGCGCACCGGTGGGCACGGACTCCACCGCCATGGAGCCCTTGTCGCTCATCTTCATGACCGAGCCCTTGCCGTACTGCTTCTCGATCTGGCTGAGCGCCATCTCGAGTGCCTTCTCTCGCTCCACGTTCCTGTTCCCTTCGTGCTCGGCGGGGGCCGCCGGTCGGTGGTTCGGGGGCCGTTGCACGGCGCCGATCAGTTGGTGCGCTGACCGTACCGAGGGGGTCTGACAGTGCTGCGGGACCGGCGGAGCGCCCCCGATGCCCGACCCCTGCCCGGCAGAACACGAGCGTAGTTACGAACGGGTGTTCGACTCAAGCATTTCCGCCGGGAAACAGGAGATCGCGGGATTTCTCTGGCGCCGACAGCGACTCCCCCTCCGAGCGACGGCGGTGTCGTCGTGCAGCCCTGCGTCCCTGGCGTCAGGGGGAGGTGAGGTGGCGGCGGAGCAGGCCGAGCAACGAGATCACCGTGAACTCGCGCACCTGGCGACGCCGGCCCGGCAGCCGCAGCTCCACCGAGTCGAGCACGCTGCCCTCGGCGCCCGGCTCGCCGATCGCCACCGCCATGCACACGGTGCCGGGCCTGCGGCCCTCCTGCTCGTCGGGACCGGCCACCCCCGTGGCCGCGATCCCCACGTCCGTGCCGAGCACGCGGCGGGCGCCGAGCGCCATGGCCCGGGCCGCCTCCTCGGTCACGACCGGACCCTCGGGCACGCCGAGCAGGTCGAACTTCACGTCCGACGCGTACGAGACGATCGAACCCCGGAACACGTCGCTCGCGCCGGGCACGTCGCAGATGCGCGAGCCGATCATCCCGCCGGTCAGCGACTCCGCCACCCCGAGCGTGAGCGAGCGCTCCCGCATGAGGTCGAGGACGACCGACTCCATGGTGTCGTCGTCCACGCCGAACACGATCTCGCCGAGGATGCCGCGGACGACCTCCTCCTCGGCCCGCAGGATCTCGGCCACGCCCTCGTCGGTCGCCGCCTTCGCGGTCAGGCGCACCTTCAGCCCCTCCATCCCGGAGGCGAGGAAGGCGATCGTGGCCGTCCCCTGCTCCCCCGTCCCGGCGAGGCGGTCGAGCTCGTCCAGGCGCTCGGCGAGGATCTCGGCCAGGCCGGACTCGGACTCCCCCCAGGTGCGGAGGGTGCGGCTGGCGATGACCGCGGTGATCCCGGCGCGACGCTGGAGGTCGGGAAGGACGGTGCCGCTCACCATCTCCTGCATCTCCCACGGCACGCCCGGCACCGCGTAGATCACCTTCTCGACCGGTTCGCCGGTGGTCGGGTCGGGGCGGGTCACCGGGCAGATCAGCCCGGGCGCCGTGCCCGGCTGCTGCGGGATGAACTCGGCGCCCACCGGCTTCATGGCCTGGCGCAGGTTGTTCATGGGCATGCGCCGGCCGCGCCCACCGAACATGGCGATGATGCGCTCCGCCGCCTCCTCGGACTCCTCGAGCGGCACGCCCATGACCTGGGCGATCGCCTCCCGGGTGAGGTCGTCCTGCGTGGGGCCAAGGCCGCCGGTGCAGATGACGGCGTCGCTCCTCGAGAGGGCGAGCTCGATGACGTCGACGATGCGGCCCAAGTTGTCGCCCACCTTGGTCTGGAAGTACGAGTCCAGCCCCGCCAGGGCGAGCTGTTCGCCGATCCAGGACGAGTTCGAATCGACGATCTGGCCGAGCAGCAGCTCGGTGCCGACGGCCACCACCTCCACGCGCATGGCCGGCAACCTACCTGCCGCGCCGCACGCCCCGACCGACCGCCTCGCCCCGACCGGCCGGCTCAGTCCCGGGCCATCGTCGTGGTGGCCCGTGACCCGGCGTGCAGGTACTGCCCCGCGCTGATCCAGGCCACCGCCACGCCGGCCCACAGGAGGCCGTCGGCGATCCACGTCACGTCGGTGAACCACGGCCACGTCACGAAGCCCACCGAGCTGAACTGCAGGAACGTCTTGAACTTGGCGACGTTCGACGCCGGCACGGCCAGCCCGCGCCGCCCCCAGAAGCTGCGGAACGCGGAGATCACCGCTTCGCGCAGGGTGATGAGCACGACCGGGAGCCACCAGAAGCGTCCCGCCAGCACCATGGCCCACAGGCCGCCGAGCGCCAGCACCTTGTCCGCCAGCGGGTCGAGGAAGGCGCCGGAGCGGGTGGTCCCCTGCCGCCGGGCCAGGTAGCCGTCGAGGCTGTCCGATGCGGTGATGCAGAACCACAGGGCGAACAGGAACCAGCCCGACTGCTCCTGGATGATCAGCACGAACGCGACCGGTGCGAGCAGGAGCCGCACGATCGTGATCACGTTGGCCGGCGTCAGCAGCGCCCCGGGTCCGAAGGTCGCCGCTCGCTGGTCGGTGCTCACGGCGATCGCACCGCGCCGGCTGCGGCGCGGTCGCCGACCGGCACCGCCGTGAGGTCGGGGCCGGCGGCCGCGGTGATCTCGACCAGGTGCAGCTCGCCCGCCGCCAGGTCCTCGGGGACCTCGACGATGCCGTCGATCTCGGGCGCCTCACGGTGCGAGCGGGCGACGCCCGGCTCGTCGACCAGCACGACCGTGCGCTCCCCCACCAGCGCGTCCCGCCGTTCGGCGGTGATGCGGTCCTGGAGCTCGCGCAGCTCGGCGAGGCGCTCCGCCACCAGCCGGTCGTCGACGTGGCCGGCGAGACCGGCGGCGTAGGTGCCCTCCTCGTCGGAGTACGAGAAGAAGCCGCACCAGTCGAGCTGCGCGGCCTCGACGAAGTCGAGCAGCTGGTCGTGGTCCTCCTCGGTCTCGCCGGGGTAGCCGACGATGAAGTTCGACCGGAACGCCGAGTCGGGGCGCAGGGCGCGGATGGCGTCGATGCGACGGAGGAACCGCTCGCCGTCGCCCCACCGTCGCATCCGCCGCACCAACGGCGCCGAGACGTGCTGCAG
>JAEZAI010000022.1 GCA_023427825.1 Actinomycetes bacterium | reverse complement strand
GGCCACGGCGCTGCTGGCGCTCGCTGTCGCCGTCCCCGCGGTCGTCGCCGGTGCGGCGCTCGCCGCCAAGGGGTGGCAGCCGGTCGGCGAGCTCGCCATGGCCGAGCTGCGGCTCCGAGGGTTCTGGGGCCATCCGCCCGACCTCGGCGCGGTCGCCCGCATCCGCGTGGGCGATCAGAACGCCGCGCACCCCGGTCCCCTCGCCTACTGGCTGCTGTACCCGGTCTACGCGCTGTTCGGCCGGGGCCCGACCGGCCTGGCCGTGGCCGTCGGCTCCGTGGCGGCGGCGTGGGTCGCCGCGTCGGTGGTGCTGGTGTCGCGGCGGGTCGGTGCGGTCGTGGCGGGTGGGTTGGCGGCCGTGCTGCTCGTGTTCCTCGGCGGACTCGGTCCGGTCGTGCTGAGCCAGCCGTGGAACCCGTGGATGGGGATCCTGGCCTTCGCGTTCCTGGTGCTCGCGACCTGGGACGTGGTCGCGGCGCACCGGTGGTCGCTGGTGGCGGTGGTGCTGGCCGGCTCGGTCTGCATCCAGACGCACTTCAGCTACGTCCCGGTGACCACGGCCATGGTGCTCCTCGCGTTCGGCGCGGCCGTGGTGCACGCGGTGCGGGCCAGCGAGTGGCGGCCGCTCGTCGTCCCGGCAGCCACCGCGCTGGGCGTCGGGGTCCTGGCGTGGCTGCCCGTGCTCGTCCAGCAGCTGTTCGGCGATCCCGGCAACGTGACGCTCCTCTGGGAGGGCTGGAACGACCGCGACCTGCCGCCCGCCGGCTTCGGCACGGCGCTGCGCGTCGTCGGCCGGCACCTCGACCCGTTCGGGAGCTGGGCCACCGGCGACCCGGTGCTCACGCAGAGGGGCTTCCCCGTCGGGACCGTGCTGCTCGGTGCGGCCCTCGTCGCGCTCGTTGCGGTGGCCTGGCGTCGGCGGACCTCCGCGCAGTGGCGGGCACTCCTCCTCTTGGAGCTCGTGCTGGCCGTGGGTGTCGTGGCCGCGGTCGTGGGCATCAGTCGCACCACGGGCACCGTCTACGACTACCTGGTCGCCTGGGTGCTGTCCCTCACGGCGCTGTGCATCTTCGCGGTGGCGTGGGGCTGCTGGTTGCTGGTCCGTGAGCGCGTGCTGGCTGCGGTTCCCGGCCGGGCCGTCGCAGCGGTCGGCGCCGTGCTGGTCGTGGCGCTCTGCGCGTGGTCGACGGTGCGCGTCGCCGATCCGCCGGTCCCGGAGCCCGACCGGTCAGCGACGGTGGACGCCCTGGCACCCGAGGTGGAGCGAGCGCTCGACCCCGACGACCGGTACCTCCTGCGCTGGACCGATCCGGTCTTCTACGGCTCCGTCGGCTTCGGGCTGCTGCTGCGGCTGGAGCGCGACGGCTACGACGTGGGCGTCGACCGCACCTACCGGGTCGAGGCCATGCCGTCACGCGTCCTCGAGGCGCCGGACGCCGACGGCGTGCTCTGGGTGGTGACCGGCGACGCGATCGAGCAGTGGCGCGAGCGGCCCGACGTCGAGGAGATCGCGTTCCACGACCCCCGTCCCCCGGCCGAGCGCCGGGAGGCCGACGACCGCCACGACGCGCTGGTCGCCCACCTCGAGGAGATCGGCGGGCCGGTGCTCGCGTCGCGACTGGTCACCAACCACTGGGACATCCTCGGCGATCCCAGGGTCGACGAGGCGACCAAGCAGGAGGTCATCCGGCTGGTCCGCTCGGGGCTGCCCACCGCGGTCTTCCTGGGACCCGCCGACACGGTCGACCTCCGGGCGATGCCGACGCCCTGAGAGCGGGTGTGGGGCGCTCAGGCGCTCGGCGCTGCGGCGAGCAGCTGCGGGATCAGCCAGGCCGCGTGCTCGCGGAGGGCGTCGCCCGAGAGGTGCAGACCGTCGGGTCGGTCGGTCGTCTGGGTCGCCGTCCGGCTCCCCAACCACCCCGCCACGTCGATGACGCCGGCGCCGGTGGCCGCGGCCACCTGCTGGACCTCCGCGTTCCACTCCTGCACCCACGCCGGGTCGCACTTCGACCCCTCGGTCCGGTTGTCGCAGTAGTAGAGCCCGTTCGGGCGGACCGGCACCCCGGGGGTGATCAGCAGCACTCGGGCGCCCTTGCTGCCCAGGATCCCGACCGCCTCGGTCAGCGCGTCGATGCGTTGCCGGCGCCCCTCGTCGGACAGGTACGGCGCGTCGTCGACCCCCTTCAGGTCCTCCTGGAGGTTCGTGTACAGCAGCACCACGTCGGGGTCGACGCCGAGCACGTCCACCGACCAGATCTCCCGCCAGTCGGGGCACTCCTCGGGGCCGAAGGAGCAGCCGGTGACCGTGCGGTCCCAGAGCTCGATCCTCGGGTCGCCGAGCGCGACCAGGCCGTTGGAGACGCCTCGGCCCATGGAGTCGCCGACGACCATCACGCGCACCTGATCGGCGCACGAGTGGGTCGGATCCGCCACCGTGACGACCGTCCGTGGATCGAACTCGATGGCGCCGCCGAACTGCGGTGCGACGATCGTCGACGGGATGCACGGCTCGGTGGTGGTCGTCGTGGGGTCGGGCACCTTCTCGAGCGTCTCGGCCACCTGGTCGACCGGGGTCGGGCCCTCGGGCCGGGCCACGAAGAGGGCGCCGGCCATGGCCAGCACGAGCACGGCTCCCCCGATCGTCAGCACGCGGGGACGCCAGCGTCCGGCGATGGCGGGGAGCTCCAGGCGACGGTGGAACAGCTCGGCGCCGAGCAGCGAGGCGGGTATGACGACGGCCGCCTTGGACGCCGTGCTGCGCTCGGGTCCGAGGGCCACGATGAGCGGCCAGTGCAGCAGGTACACGGCGTAGGACCGCCGGCCGAGCCACACCAGCGGTGCGGCCCGCAACGCCCGCTGGACCGGGGCGTTCGTGAGCACCGAGGCGACGAGTCCGGCGCCGGCCACCCCGATCACGGCGAACCCGCCGCGGTGGAGCCACTCCGACGCCGGCGTGGCCGTGAAGAGCACGAACCCGATCACCGCGCACCCCAGCAGGGCCCAGACACCGATCGCCCGGCGG
>JAEZAI010000635.1 GCA_023427825.1 Actinomycetes bacterium | reverse complement strand
CATCGAGATCACCTCTCCGGCCATGACCACCCAATCGGAGATCACAACCACAGGTGTCAACGATGTTGCGCGACATCAACTGTCCACGATGTCCCGAGACCGGACAGCACCCATTCGGGTGCCGGTGTGGGAACAGAACGGGCGGGGGCGGGAGGCGGTCAGTGCTTGGGGACGAGCGGCATGTCGACGCACGTGGCCGGCAGCTGCTGGCCGCGGACGTCGATCGTCAGCTCGTCGCCGACCTGCACCGACGGGTCCACGAACGCCAGCGCGATCCCGCACTCGAGCGTCGGCGAGAAGTTCCCCGAGCTCAGCTTCCCGACCACGGTGCCGTCGCGCAGCACGTCCTGGTCGGCCCGCGGCGGGCGCCGGCCCTCGGTGCGCAGGCCGCGGAGCACGGGCGTCACGCCGGCCTCGCGCTGCGCGACGAGCGCGTCGCGCCCACGGAAGTCGCCCTTGTCCCACGCCACGACCCAGCCGAGGCCGGCGTTCAACGGAGTGATGCCCGGGCCCAGCTCGTGGCCGTGCAGGGGCAGCGCCGCCTCGAGCCGCAGCGTGTCCCGGGCGCCAAGTCCGGCCGGCACGGCGCCGGCGTCGGTCAGCGCGTTCCAGATCTCCTCGGCGGCGTCCACCGGCACCGCCAGCTCCAGGCCGTCCTCGCCCGTGTAGCCGGTCCCCGCCACGCGGCACGGGTGCCCGAGCACGTCGACCTCGATGACACGGAAACGACCGACGGCCGCAGCCTCGGGAGCGAACGTGGCGACCACTTCACGAGCGCTCGGTCCCTGCACCGCCAGCACGGCGCGCTCCGCGGTGGTGTCCCGGACCTCCACGCCGTCGGCGCCGAACGCGGCGACCACGTCGTCGGTGTTCGACGCGTTGGGCATGACGTCGAAGCGCGCTGCGCCGTCGGCCGAGTCGGGCAGCCACCAGACGATGATGTCGTCGAGCACCGAGGCGTCGGACGGGTCCAGCAGGTGCGTGTACTGCGCCCGACCGGGACCGACCTTGCCCAGGTCGTTCGTGAGCTCGCGCTGCAGCGCGTCGAACGCGCCGGGGCCCTCCACCCGGACGGTGCCCAGGTGGCTGACGTCGAACACCACCGCGCCGTTGCGACAGGCCCGGTGCTCCTCGAGCGTTCCCAGGGGGTAGGCGATCGGCATCTCCCACCCGCCGAACGGGACCATCTTGGCCCCGAGCGAGCGGTGGACGCCGTCGAGCGGCGAGTGGCGCACGGCGGTCAGACGGCGCCGGCGCTGGGGTGGTGCGCCCGGTCGGCCGGGGTGGCCGTGGGGAACAGCTCGACGATGCGGGCGTCGACCTCGTCCTTCACGCCGGACAGCGCGAGCACGTTGAGCACGCCCTGGCCCTGTCGGAGCACGTCGATCAGCTCCTCGCCGGTCTTCACCAGCACGGTGCGGTTGCCGCTGATCACGATGTTGGCGGAGCTCACGTCCTCGCCGAGGTGCTCGCGCACGTACTCGAAGACCTGGCGGACGGACTCCAGCTTGATGCCGGCGTCGAGCAGGGACTTGATGACCTTGAGCTCGAGCAGGTCCGAGTAGGAGTACCGCCGGCGGCTCCCGCTGCCGGCCGCGTCGGTCACCGACGGCCGCACCAGGTCGGTGCGCGCCCAGTAGTCGAGCTGGCGGTAGCTGATGCCGACGATCTCGGCGGCGCTGCGCCCGCTGTAGGAGGCATCCGCGGTCTGCTCGTCGGGCATGACAGTCATGTGATTCACCATACCGTCCGCGACGAGCGTCGTGGGTGGACCGCACTCCCACCCGCCGGGCGGCCTCGTCGGACGGCGCTCGAACCCGTGAGATTCCGCCCCGGCGACGCCCCCGGGACCATCTTCAGGAGGCGAAGTCGTCCGGCTTCAGGAGGCGAAGTCGTCCGGCTTCAGGAGGCGAAGTCGTCCGGCTTCAGGAGGCGAAGTCGTCCGGCGAGACGTTGTCGATGAACTGGCGGAACTCCTCCACCACCTCTTCGGCGTCCACGTCGTCGTCCACCTCTTCGACGAAGCCGGCCTCGTCGAGCACGTCCTCCTCGGCGAAGATCGGGCACCCCGTCCGCACCGCCAGGGCGATGGCGTCGGATGGGCGACTCGAGACCTGCACCACCCCGGAGGACGACTTCAGGTGGAGGTTGGCGAAGTACGTGGTGTCGCGCAGCTCGGTGATCACGACCCGCTCCAGGCTGACGCCGAGCTCGTCCAGCACGTCGGAGAACTGGTCGTGCGTCAGCGGCCGGGGTGTGTCCACCCCCTCGAGCGCGAAGGCGATCGCGGTCGCCTCGGGGTTGCCGATGAAGATCGACAGCTGGCGTTGGCGCCCGGCGATCTCCCGGAGCACCACCACCGGTGTGTTGCTCGGCAGCTCCACCCGGACAGCGACCAGCTCGAGTTCGATCACGGCGGCAGCTTACGTCAGCGCCCTCCGGGCGACCGGTGGCGCAGGTGGGTTCCCGAAGGCTCGTCCGCTCACCCGAGCAGGTCGTGACCGAGCTCCCGGCGCAGCAGCGACCGGTGCAGGTCCGCACCCAGCTCGGCGAGCTCCGAGGCCAGCTCGGAGGCGTGCTCGCGGGCCTTCGGATTGCGCTGCTTGAGCAGCGGCACGGCCAGCTGCTCGACCATGCCGGCCTCGCGCTCGGCGGCGACCAGGTACATGCGCAGGTGGCGCGGCTCCACGCCGAGCTCGGCGTAGCGAGCGGCCAGACGGGCCACCTGGAGCGCGGAGGGCCCGTAGACCCGCTCCCCCACGCGCCCGGCGTTCTGGACCAGGCCGAAGCGCTCCAGCTCC
>JAEZAI010000628.1 GCA_023427825.1 Actinomycetes bacterium | reverse complement strand
GCGGTCATCTGCCTGCTCATCGACGAGGAGGGCCAGGCCCGCGACGTCGAGTGGAAGATGCGGGTGGCGCACCGGATCCACGACCTGGCCACCGAGCGCTACGGACTGGAGCCGCAGGACCTGATCTTCGACGCGCTGACGTTCCCCCTCTCCACCGGCGACGACGACCTGCGCCGCGACGGCATCGCGACCATCGAGGCGATCCGGCGCATCAAGGCGGAGCTGCCCGGCGTGCACACCACGCTCGGCCTCTCGAACGTGAGCTTCGGCCTCTCCCCCGCCGCCCGCCACGTGCTCAACAGCGTGTTCCTCCACGAGTGCACGCAGGCCGGTCTGGACTCGGCGATCGTGCACGCGTCCAAGATCATCCCGCTCAGCCGGATCCCCGAGGAGCAGCGCGACGTCTGCCTGGACCTGGTCCGGGACCGCCGGGGCACCGAGGGCGCGCTGTCGGACGGCGACGCCAACTACGACCCCCTGACCAAGCTCCTCGAGGTCTTCTCGGACGTGCAGGTCGCCGAGACGGTCCAGGAGGACCGCTCCGGCTGGCCGGTCGAGCAGCGCCTGAGCCAGCGGATCATCGACGGCGACCGAGAGGGGCTGATCGACGACCTGGACGAGGCGCTCGCCGCCGGCCTGAGCCCGCTCGCGATCATCAACGACGTGCTGCTCGCCGGCATGAAGGTGGTCGGCGACCTCTTCGCCACCGGTGAGATGCAGCTGCCGTTCGTGCTGCAGTCCGCCGAGACCATGAAGATGTCGGTCAGCCACCTCGAGCAGTTCATGGAGAAGGCCGACGACGACTCGGGCAAGGGCCGCATCGTGCTCGCCACGGTCAAGGGCGATGTGCACGACATCGGCAAGAACCTGGTCGACATCATCCTCACGAACAACGGCTACGAGGTGCACAACCTCGGCATCAAGATCTCGATCACCGAGATGATCGACACGGCGCTCGAGGTCAGGGCCGACGCCATCGGCATGTCGGGCCTGCTCGTGAAGTCCACGTTGATCATGCGCGACAACCTGGAGGAGCTGAACGAGCGGGGGCTCTCCGAGATCCCCGTGCTGCTCGGCGGCGCTGCGCTCACCCGCACCTACGTGGAGCGCGACCTGCGCGAGGTCTACGAGGGCCGGCTCTTCTACGGCAAGGACGCGTTCGAGGGGCTGCGGGTCATGGACCGGCTCGGCGAGATCCGCCGTGGCGAGGACGACGACCCGGCGTGGGGTCGTGAGCCCGGCGGTCGGGACATCCCGGCGCGCACCACGCACCAGCAGCCCGACGACGACGTCGAGCTGCCCGCCCGCTCGCCCGAGGTCATGACCGACAACCCGGTCTTCGTGCCGCCGTTCACCGGCGCCCAGGTGGTCAAGGGGCTCGCCGTGGACGACATCGCGGCGTTCGTGAACCCGACCGCGCTGTACCGCAACCAGTGGCAGTTCCGGCCCGAGACCCGGCCCGACGGGTCGGTCGAGACCGACGACGAGTTCAAGGAGCGGCTGCAGCCGATGTTCCGCGAGCAGCTCGCGGCGGCCAAGTCCGAGGGCCTGCTGGTGCCGCAGGTCGTCTACGGCTACTTCCCCGCCAACGCCGACGGCGACGAGCTGGTGATCTGGACCGACGAGTCGCGGTCCGAGGAACGCACCCGCTTCGCGTTCCCGCGGCAGCGCAAGGAGCCGTTCCTCTGCATCGCCGACTTCTTCCGCCCGCTGCGCAACGCCGACGGCAGCGAGGGCGAGCTCGACTACGCGGCCTTCCACATCGTGACCATGGGCGCCGCCGTGTCCGAGCGGACCGCCGAGCTCTTCGCCGCCGACAAGTACCAGGACTACCTGCTGCTGCACGGGCTGGGCGTCGAGATGGCCGAGGCGCTCGCCGAGTACTGGCACCGGCGCATCCGTGAGGAGTGGGGCTTCGCCGGCGAGGACCCGACCGGGGCCGACGCCGCGGCTCCCGACCAGGGCGCGCTCAACGGTCTCTTCCGCCAGCGCTACCGGGGCGGCCGGTACTCGTGGGGCTACCCCGCGTGTCCCGACCTGGAGGACAACGAGAAGGTCGCCGAGCTGCTCGGAGCGGACCGCATCGGCGTCACCTGCGACGAGGACACCGGGTTCCAGTACCAACCGGAGCAGACGACCTCGGCGATCATCTGCCACCACCCCCGCGCCAAGTACTTCGTCGCCCGTTAGGGCTGCCTGGTCGAACTTGTACGTCGCAGTCGCCCATGTGGCTGCGCACGTACGAGTTCGACGACCACCGGGGAACTTGTACGTCGCCGTCGCCCATGTGGCTGCCGACGTACGAGTTCGGCGGGCTGGGCAGGGCTACTTGACCTGGGCCCGGCGCAGGTAGCCGAGGACGGGGTACACGTCGGCGGGCGTGGACCGGTCGTCGTAGATGCTGCCGCCGATCGAGTTGGAGTCGGCGACGGCGCGGGCCATGAGCGCGGCGTCGTCGGGCGTCATCCCGGCGCCCTCGCCGCCGATCGGGTGGACCGGCAGGTTGGGGCGTCCGGTCAGCGTTCGCAGCCGCACGACCGACTCGTAGGTGTAGCGGTACGGGTCGCCCCACTCCGGGAAGCTGCCCGCCTTGCGGTAGCTCCAGTACGCCATCGGCATCCACGCGTCGAAGTAGTTCGCCAGCTCCCGGTACGGGAAGTTCGGCCACCACGAGCGGTTCAGCTGCTCCCAGATCACCGGCGTGACCGGGATGGCGGCCATGGGGACGTCGGGATGGAGCATGCGCAGGAACTTCACCTCGGCGAGCAGCTTGTCGGTCCGGTCGGCCACGTTCGGGTTGTCGGTCGACTCGATGTCGATCCCGATGCCGTCCACGCCCAGGCCGACCATGGCCGACATCCGCTTGATGTCGATGCCGGTGTCCAGGAACTGCGGCAGGTACCAGCCCACGACCTTCATGCCCCGGGCGTGGGCCCGCCCGATGATGCGGCGCAGCAGCGCCTCGTCCAGCACGATCGCCGGGTTCCGGTACGACGCGGTCTGGATGTACAGGGTCTGGACGCCCGAGTTCGCGAGGCGGTCGACGGCGGACAGGCCGACGGCCGGCGACCCGCCGGTGAACGTGGGCGACCAGTCCCAGATGTCCCACCACGCGCCGAGGCCCTTGAACGGGATCGCACGGACCGGGTCGGGCCCGTGCCACGTGCGGCCGGCGCCGGGGAGGCAGCCGGCGAGCACCATCGACACGGCGGCGAAGGTGGCGAACAGGACGAGGGCACGGCGACGCAGCACCTCGCCACGCTACCGGGCCCTCCGGCCCGTCCCTCGGCGTGGCGGGGTGAACCGATCCCGCCCCTGTTGGGTACGGTCAGCGCATGGCCGAGCCGACCGACACACGACCGTCCAGCGACCCTTCCGGCACCTCCGCGCAACGCCGACGGGGCCTCGAGCGGATGGGCGAGGTGTACTCGTTCGAGGTCAGCGACGGCCCCGGCGACTTCTTCGGCTACACGGTCGAGCACCTGTTCGGCGACATCTGGGAGCGCGAGGGCCTGTCGCTCCGGGACCGGCGCCTGCTGCTGATCGGGCTGATGGTCGCCGAGGGACTGGACGGCACGCTCGGCATCCAGCTCGACTCGTCGCTGGTCAAGGGCGACCTCACCGCGGACGACCTGCGGGAGATCGTCATCTTCCTCACGCACTACGCGGGCTGGCCCAAGGGCGCCGGGCTGAACTCCATGGTCGAGACGTCGATCGCCCGGTACGAGAAGGCACAGCGCCGGCTGGCAGCAGCGGACGGCGCCGCCGAGGAGGTGTGAGCGTGACCGGGGCGGTCGACCGGGGGCGGCTCGAGGGCCTGATGGCCTCGGAGCGCGAGCTGTTCGAGCGCCGCACGCCCCGGTCCGCCGAGCTGCACGCCCAGGCCCGCCGTTCGCTGCTGGCCGGCGTGCCCATGAACTGGATGACGCGCTGGCCGGGCCCGTACCCGGTGTTCGTGGACGACGCGTCGGGGGCGCGCTTCACCGACGTCGACGGCAACACGTACATCGACCTCTGCCTGGGCGACACCGGCGCCATGACCGGGCATTCGCTGCCGGCCACCGTGCGGGCCATCGAGCGGCAGGCGCCCCAGGGAATCACCACCATGCTGCCGTCGCCCGACGCGATCGCCGTGGGCGACGAGCTGAGGTCCCGCTTCGGGCTCCCGGTGTGGCAGATCGCCATGACGGCCACCGACGCCAACCGCTTCGCCCTCCGGATCGCCCGTCACGTCACCGGGCGCCGGAAGGTGCTCGTGTTCGACTGGTGCTACCACGGCACCGTCGACGAGGCGCTCAACGTGCTCGACGACGACGGTCGTGTGGTGCCGCGACCCGGCAACACCGGCTGGGCGACCGATCCGTCGCTGTCGGTCGAGGTCGTGCAGTTCAACGACGTCGAGGCGCTGGAGCGGGTGCTCGCCTCGGGCGAGGTGGCCGCCGTGCTCGCGGAGCCCGCGCTCACGAACATCGGCATCGTCCCGCCCGAGCCCGGCTACCACGACGCGCTCCGCCGCATCACGCGCGACACCGGCACCCTGCTGATCATCGACGAGACGCACACGATCTGCTGCGGTCCGGGCGGCGCCACGCAGGAGTGGGGCCTGGAGCCCGACATGTTCGTGATCGGCAAGCCGATCGGCGGCGGGGTGCCCTGCGCCGCCTACGGCATGACCGATGAGGTGGCGGCGCGGATCCTGGACGTGGTCGAAGGTCCCGACAGCGATGTGGCGGGCATCGGCGGCACGCTCACCGCCAACGCGCTCGCCCTGGCCGCGGTGCGGGCCACGCTCGGCGCCGCGCTGCGCGAGGAGGACTTCGCAGTCGCCGTCCCGCTCGCCCACGCATGGGCGGACGGCGTGCAGGCCGTGATCGACGACCACGACCTGCCGTGGACGGTGAACCGTCTGGGGTGCCGGGCCGAGTACTGGTTCTGCCCGGCACCGCGCAACGGGGCCGAGGCGGCCGCGGCCGTCGACCACGAGCTGGACGGGTTCCTCCATCTGTGGTGCCTGAACCGGGGGATCCTGCTGACCCCGTTCCACAACATGGCGCTGTTCTGCCCCTCGCACACCGCGTCCGACGTGGAGCACCACACGGCGGTGTTCGCCGACGCGGTCGCCGCCCTCGTCACCTGAGCGCGCCGCCACCGATTTTGTGATGCTTTTCCGGGGCATTTCCCCCGGAAGAGCATCACAAAGCGGGTGCGGGGCCGGTGCGGCGCGTCAGGAGCGGGCGCGGGGCAGGTGCTGGACCAGCTCGACGGCCGGCGCGAACAGGTCGCCGCGCTCCTCCACCCGGGCCAGCACGTCCTCGATCCGGAACACGAGCGGGTCGTCGCCGTCGGCCGCGGCCGTGACCTCGTCCCAGTCGAGCGGGGTCGAGACCGTCGGCGCGGGCCTGGCCCGCATGGAGTACACGCAGATCGTCGTCTTGTGGTGCGCGTTCTGGGACCAGTCGACGAACACCTTGCCCGGTCGCTCGGCCTTGGCCATCGTCGTCGTCACGCCGTCCGGGTGGCGCTGGGCGAGCATCTGCCCGACGGCCAGGGCGAACGACGCGCAGTGCTCGTGGTCGGCCGCGTCGGGCCCGGTGTCGTTCAACGGCACGTACACCTGCATGCCCTTGGATCCGGAGGTCTTGGCCAGGCAGTCCAGGTCGGCGGTGGCGAGGATCTCCCGGATCTCCAGCGCCAGCGCCGCGCACTCGGGGATGGCGGTGCCCGGTCCGGGATCCAGGTCGAACACGCACATCAGTGGGTGGTCGAGGTCGTCCGATCGCGCCATCGGCGCGTGCAGCTCGAGCGCCGCCAGGTTGGCGGCCCACACGATCGCGGCCGGCTCGTCGAAGCGGCAGTAGCGCAGCTCGCCCTTGCGGTCGCCGGGCCCGACGGCGGTCGGCACCCAGTCGGGCCGGTGCGACGGGCAGCGCTTCTCGAAGAACGACTTCCCGTCGACGCCGTTCGGGTAGCGCCGCATGGTCATGCACCGGCCCTGGGTGTGGGCCACCATGACCGGCGCGATGCGGGCGTAGTAGTCGATGACCTCGGCCTTCGTGGTCCGCGTGTCGGGGTACAGGACCTTGTCGAGGTTGGTGACCGAGAGAGTCCGGCCGTCGATCTGGACCGGGGTGCCGTCCGCCATCTGGGTGCAGGGAGGTGCTCGACTCGACGGGCCGGGCGGCCTCAGGCGGTCTTGCGGGCCGGGGTCTTCTTGGCGGTCGTCTTCTTGGCGGTGCTCTTCGACGCCGCCTTCTTGGCCGTGCCCTTGGCGGCCGGCTCCTTCTTGGGCGACGGCTTCCTGGCCGTGCGCTTGGCGGGCTTGGCCGCAGCGCGCTTGGTGGTGCGGGCCGGCTCCTCCTCCGCGTCGTCCTCGTCCGCGGCGTCGGCGCCGCCGGTGCTCGGGTGGCGGCCCCGGGCGTCGCAGGCCGCCGCCACCCACGCCTCGAGCGCCGCCATCAGGTCGAAGCCCTTGTCCTCCTCG